>NZ_JABZED010000049.1:52861-116399 GCF_013416675.1 Salinispora sp. H7-4 | reverse complement strand
GACGAGGCCACCGCCACCGACGAGGCCGCCACCGACGAGGTCGCCACGGACGAGGCCACCGCCACCGACGAGGCCGCCACCGACGAGGCCGCCACCGACGAGGTCGCCACGGACGAGGCCACCGCCACCGACGAGGCCACCGCCACGGACGAGGTCGCCACGGACGAGACCGTCGCCACCGACGAGGCCACCACGGACGAGACCGTCGCCACCGACGAGGCCGTCGCCACCGACGAGGCCACCACGGACGAGGCCGTCGCCACGGACGAGGCCGTCGCCACGGACGAGACCGTCGCCACCGACGAAACCGTCGTCGCCGACGAGGCCACCATCAGCAACGACGCCACCACCAACGAAAACGGCGCCGCCAGCTGGAACCAGAACACCACCACCAGCGACGACGCCACCACCAACGAAAACGGCGCCGCCAGCTGGAACCAGAACACCACCACCAGCGACGACGCCACCACCAACGAAAACGGCGCCGCCAGCTGGAACCAGAGCGGCGCCGCCAGTGGGGACGCCACCGTCGGTGCACCAACCGCCGAGTGGACGGCTCCTGCCGAAATGGCACCGTCCGCTGAGGGGGCGGAGCACAAGTACTTCCCGCACCGCAACACCACGGACGGCGCTGGCGTCCTGGTGCAGGCAGGCGGCACCGCTGACTTTGAGAAGTCCTACCTGGAGCACAACCTCGCCGGTGGCGTCGGAGGTGGGATCGCCAACTTCGGCAAGACCAGCCTCTACCACACGACACTGTTCAAGAATGACGCCTTCCACTACGGTGGCGGCATCTTCAACGGCGGCGTCCTGCGGGTCTCCTCGTCCCGGGTGATGCAAAACGGCGCTACAGTCGGCGGCGGCGGTATCGCCAACGGGGCAGCGTTCCTGGACCGCAAGGACATCAAGGCCGGGATGGTCTCGGTCGAGAAGGCCGAGGTCACCGGTAACGACACACTTGGCTTCGGCGGCGGCCTGTTCGACCTCGGCGGCGACATGACGGTCAAGCAGACGATTGTTGCCCGGAACCTGGCGCTGCTCGCCGGTGGCGGAATCGCCGCGGCCGAGCGAGGCAGCCTCTACGTGCAGGAGGCGCAGCTCGTTGACAACGGCACCGTCGGTGACGGTGGAGGCATCGCGCTGGCACTTGGCGTGGTTGCCAACGTCGACAAGAGCAAGATCTCGGATGGCAAGGCCGGCGTCTTCGGGGGCGGTGTGTTCAACCTCCTCAGCGCGGTCACCTTCCGGGACAGCTCGATTTCCGGAAACATCGCCGGCTTCTCCGGCGGCGGGATCTTCAACGTCCTGGGCAGCATCGATCTGACTGCTTCCAAGGTGACGGAGAACCGCTCGACCTTCAAGCCGGGTGGCGTGTTCAGCGCACTAGGGAAGGTCACGGTCGACAACAAGTCCGCGATCAAGGGCAATGACCCGACCAACTGTCAGGGCAGCCCCGAGCCGATCGAGAACTGCTTCGGCTGATCGACCAGCTAGTCAGTCCGGCCCCCTCCGCTGACGCGGAGGGGGCCGGACCAATTGTGCGTCGGTCACCGCTGCACGAAGACCGCCACGCTGCGGGCCGGAACCGTGAATGTGCCACTGTCGGCCGCGAACGAGGACGTTCGCAGGACTTCATCAGCGGAGGTACGCAGCACCGGGTGCAGCGCAATGTCTGCTCCGCGCAGGTCGGTGAGCTGTTGGGTAGCCGCCTGAGGGGTAGCGTTGAAGACCACCGTCACCGACTTCCACGGACCACCCAACCCACGGCTGTCCAGCGTCATCGTCAGCACACCCGGCTGCTCCGCGCGGCTCGACAACGGGAACGCCACCCGTTGCTGCACCTGCTCTGCCGTCCGTAACCCGAACACCGGCGACGATGAGCGGATCCGAAGCAACTCGGCGTGCCGGGTCCCGGCCAGGTCGATCGTCGCGCAGTCCGGGACCAGCCCCGGATCGGCAAGCAGGGGGCGAGCGTACGGCCACTTGTCCTTGTTGTCCTGCTCGGACGGGAGTCCGTTGCCAAACCCGTTTCCCTGGGCGCAGTCCCATCGAATCTGGTTGAACCAGTCACCAGAGTTGTACGAGTTGCGGTCCAGCGATTTCGACCGCAGCCGCTCGCTGCCGGCGGTGGCGAAGCCGGTGCCCTGCCCCAGCAGAGCGGTGCCGAGCGCGAGTACCTGCATCCGGGCTCGGTCTACCGCCGGGGTGTCTTCCGGCAGCTTGTACGCCAACGCGTCGTACAGGATCTCGTTGTCGTGCGCGTCCACGTAGGTGACCGACTCCCCCGGTGCGGCCGTGTAGCCGGCTGGCAACCCGTTGTAGTCCACCTGTGCCCCGGTGACCTGCTCGCCGGCAGTGTTGGTGAATCGGTAGTCACGCAGGTTGCCGGTGAGCCCAACTTTGATCAGGTCGTGCTGGTGCAGCAGGTGGGCGCGTTGCTGCGCCGCTGACCCGTTCACCGGGTCGTGGTTGGGGTCGGTGTACAGCCCGGAGGCGAAGCCCTGTCGACGTGGGTTGGCGTCGAAGGGGCCGCCTCCGCGCACCGCGTCGCGGAGGCGGTCGTTGAAGGTGCCGATCCCGGTGCCGGCCAGGTTGGCCTGGGTGGCCTGAACGAACCGGGCGTCATCGGCTACCTCGCCGAAGTTCCAGCCCTCGCCGTAGAGCAGGACGCCCCGGCCATCCACTCCGTCGCGAGCTTGGGTCAGCTCGTCGAGGGCGGCGCGGACGGCCAGCATGTTCGCCTTCGGATGGTGCCCCATCAGGTCGAACCGGAAGCCGTCTACCTTGTACTCCTTCGCCCAGGTGACCACCGAGTCGACCACGAGCTTGCCCATCATGGCGTGCTCGGGGGCGGTGTTGGCGCAACAGGTTGAGGTGGCGACCGAGCCATCTGCCAGCAGCCGGTGGTAGTAGCCGGGAACCACCTGGTCCAGCACCGAGTTCGGGTCGGTGCCCGCCGCCGAGGTGTGGTTGTAGACGACGTCGAGCACCACCCGCAGCCCCGCGCCGTTCACCCCGGCGACCATCCGCCGGAACTCGGTGGTCCGCGCCGCCCCGGTCGGGTCAACGGCGTAGCCGCCCTCTGGCACGGTGTAGTGCAGCGGGTCGTACCCCCAGTTGTATCCGTCGGTGTCGGCGACGGCGGCGACGCATCGCTGTTGTTCGTCCGAGTCCGGCGGGAGCGCCGCCAGGTCGCAGGGGGGTTGCTGCTGGTCGGCGCGGCGTTCGGGGATGGTGGCGAAGTCGAATGCCGGGAGCAGGTGCAGGTGGGTCGTCCCGGCGTCACCGAGCGCCTTCAGGTGTCGCATCCCCGCGGTGGCGGGGTCGGTGAAGGCACGGAACGTGCCGCGTCGCTCGGCTGGCACGGTGCTGTCAGCGATCGAGAAGTCCCGTACCGACAGCTCGGAGATCTGCGCCTGCGTCGCCGGTACCGCCGCCGGCTTCGGCAGCTGCGTCCAGCCTGGTGGCGCGAGCCGCGGGTCGGCGAGATCGACGATCTGGCTGTGGGTGGAGTCGGGGGCGAGCGCCAGCGAGTACGGGTCGGTCACCGCCGCGGTGACCAGCTGCTGCTCGGCCGGCTGCCACACCTCGACCTGGTAGCGGTAGTACTTCCCGGTCCAGGAGGGGGTTCCCCGCACCGACCACACGCCGGTGCGGTCGTCCCGGTGCATCGGGACTGGCCGCGGTCGCGACGTCGGTGTGTCGAACAACTGCAGTGCCACCGTACGGGCGGTGGGGGCCCAGACCGCGAGTGTCGGCGCCGCACCGGTGAAGGTCGGGCCGAGCCGCGCCCGGTTCGCCGGGGCGTAGACGTCGTCGAGCACACCTGGGATCTGGACGCCGGTGGCGGCGCGCAGGGCACCTCCGGCGTCCCGTTCGGTCACCACGAGTTGTCCGCGCAGCGCCGCCGGCACCCCGGCCAGGTGCTGTCGGTCCAGGGCGAGGGCCTGGTACGCCGCCAGGTGTGGGAACCGCTCGCGTTGCGCAACGGTCAGCCCGTGCCGCCGGGCCTGCAGCGGGATCGTCCGGTACGTCCCGGCGAGTTCGCCGTCGACCAGGGTCACCCCGCCGGCCGCGGCGGTCACCAGGGCGTACGTCGTGCCGTCCGGGATTTCGGTCGGCCAGGCGACAGTGCCGCGGTCGATCCAGTGCGCCTTCTGCATGGTCAGGTCGAGGCCGGTGGTGGTCCCGGATTCCGGTTGGTGGCTACCGGCGGCGAGCAGCGTGGTGGCGAGGTGGTTGGCGGCCCACGGCTCGGCACCGGCCACGGTCGGCGCATCGGCGCCGCCGGGCGGTTGGAGGTGAACGAGGGTGTTGGTGCCGGCGAGGGTGAGGGTCGCCAGCGAGGCGAGAGTGAGCAGCGCCTTGCGCGGGATCGGCGGGGGTTTCATCGACGGCCTTCCTCTGGTCGCTGATGAGCCGCACGCTAGCCGCCGTCGAAAATTTCTGCAATCCCTTGCAGGTTGATTGAAATCCTGCAGCACCCTTTCGCAAGGTCACTGCGGTCGTGGTTGTCACACCGGGCGGATCGATCGACGAGGTCCCCGCCCAACCCGGCGCCACCCTCACTCCGTAGCGCCGCCTGACATCGCCCCGGCGCCCCACGACGCCAGAGAATGGAAAATCTCGTAGCGGTCGGGGTCAGGCGGGAGGAACCAGTGGAAGCCCGCCTGAAGGAACACCACCACCAGGTTCGCCGCCACGATCACCAGGAACAGCCCGCAGACCACCTTGGACGGCCAGCCGAACCGCACGCCCCGCGGTACCAGCGCGCGGGCGAAGATCAGACTCACCCCACAGAACACCACCACCACGCAGAACGTGATAAATGCCCAGGTGTACAGGTGTAGCCCAAAAACGGGCGATCCGTAGCCCGGGTCGGGCGGCACGATGTGCAGCAGGATCTGGCGGACCGCGACGGCGGCACCGACGACGGCGGCGACGATACTCATCCCGTATCCCATGGCGTAGTCGGCGAGCCGCACATCGCCACGGCGGGTCCGCACGATGATGTAGAGCGGCCCGAAGGCCACCAGCATCATCGCCATCCGTTGCAGGATGCAGAGCGGGCACGGGAGGTCGCCGGTCACGAACTGCACCGCGAACCCGCCGAGCAGCACGCCGCAGTAGGCGAGGACGAAGAGGTGCGCGAGCCAGAAGCCCAGACGGCCGGTCATAACATCCTCACTCAATCAGAAGTTCAACGGCAGCTTCGCGCCCACGTGATAGTTGAACAGCAGCAGGATGGCGACGAGCGAAACCGTCCACGCGGCGAGGACGGTCCCGCGCCCGCTGCCCCGCACGATGAGCCAGCCGGCGACGAGGAGCACCGCGAAGAGAATTGTTGCCATTCGCTCAAAGTAGTGGCCAAATCGGGAGCTCCGAGCCGGAATCACGAACCAACTCGACCGTCGACCACACATCAACCCGAACCGGCTACGCCCAACGCCGCCGCAACGGGGCGAGGCCGCAACCGGCGGCGCACCGGCACGCGCTCGCCACCGCCGCGCCCACCACCCGGCACAAGCGGCGAACCCGCTGGCCCCGCCCCGCGCCCGGTCCGGGTTGCATGAATAGCAAGACGGACGTACGGTTTGTACCCGCAGCTAATACAGGTAAGGGCCGCCTAAGCACCGCACCGCCCCCGTCGGTGCGACAGACTGCTCAGGACTGCTCACGGCCACTGGTGTGAAGGAGTACGACGTGGCGAGCCTCGACACCTTCGGTGCGAAGACCCAGCTACGCGTCGGCGACGCGAGCTACGAGATTTTCAAGATTAACAAGGTGGAGGGGCACGACCGACTCCCCTACAGCCTGAAGATCCTCCTGGAGAACCTGCTCCGGACCGAGGACGGCGCGAACATCACCGCCGACCACATCCGGCAGCTCGGCGCCTGGGAGCCGGCCGCCGACCCCAGCGTGGAGATCCAGTTCACCCCGGCGCGGGTGCTGATGCAGGACTTCACCGGCGTACCCTGCGTGGTCGACCTGGCCACCATGCGTGAGGCCGTGCGGGACCTGGGCGGCGACCCGACCAAGGTCAACCCACTCGCCCCGGCCGAGTTGGTCATCGACCACTCCGTCATCGCCGACCTGTTCGGCCGCGAGGACGCCTTCCAACGCAACGTGGAGCTGGAGTACGAGCGCAACAAGGAGCGCTACCAGTTCCTGCGCTGGGGTCAGACCGCCTTCAACGAGTTCAAGGTCGTCCCGCCGGGCACCGGCATCGTGCACCAGGTCAACATCGAATACCTCGCCCGTACGGTGATGGAGCGCAACGGCCAGGCCTACCCGGACACGGTGGTCGGCACCGACTCGCACACCACGATGGTCAACGGCCTCGGCGTGCTCGGCTGGGGCGTCGGCGGCATCGAGGCCGAGGCGGCGATGCTCGGCCAGCCGGTCAGCATGCTCATCCCGCGGGTCGTCGGATTCAAGCTCTCCGGGGAGATGCCGGCCGGCACCACCGCCACCGACCTGGTCCTGACCATCACCGAAATGCTGCGCAAGCACGGTGTGGTCGGCAAGTTCGTCGAGTTCTACGGCCCCGGCGTCAGCGCGGTGCCACTGGCCAACCGGGCCACCATCGGCAACATGTCCCCGGAGTACGGCTCCACCGTCGCGATCTTCCCGATCGACGCCGAAACCGTGCGCTACCTGGAGCTGACCGGGCGCGACCCGCAGCAGGTCGCGCTCGTCGAGGCGTACGCGAAGGAACAGGGCCTCTGGCACGACCCGGCCACGGAGCCGAACTACTCGGAGCGGCTGGAGCTGGACCTCAGCAGCATCGAGCCGTCGCTCGCCGGCCCGAAGCGGCCCCAGGACCGGGTGCCGCTGGGCAACGCCAAGACCTTGTTCCGGGCCGCCCTCACCGACTACGTCGCCGTGAACGCTGCCGGTGGCGAGCCGGAGCAGGGCATCAGCGGCCCCGCCGACGAGGCCAGCGCCGAGTCCTTCCCGGCCAGCGACGCCCCCGCCAACGAGGTCACTGACCCCGCTGACGCCCCGCGCGACCTGGTGACCGCCGCGGTGGGCTCCGGCGGCCGGGCCACCAACCCGATCCGGGTTACCGGCGCCGATGGCACCGAGTTCGAGCTGGACCACGGCGCGGTGGTGATCGCCGCCATCACCTCCTGCACCAACACCTCCAACCCGCAGGTGATGATCGGCGCCGCGCTGCTGGCCCGCAACGCCGTTCAGCGGGGCCTGGCCCGCAAGCCGTGGGTGAAGACCACCCTCGCCCCGGGCTCGAAGGTCGTCATGGACTACTACGAGCGGGCCGGCCTCACCCCGTACCTGGAGAAGCTCGGCTTCCACCTGGTCGGTTACGGCTGCACCACCTGCATCGGCAACTCCGGCCCGCTGCCGGAGGAGATCTCCGCGGCGGTGAACGAGAAGGACCTCTCGGTCGTCTCGGTGCTCTCCGGCAACCGCAACTTCGAAGGCCGGATCAACCCGGACGTCAAGATGAACTACCTGGCGTCCCCACCGCTGGTGGTCGCCTACGCGCTCGCCGGCACCATGGACATCGACCTGGCCAACGAGCCGATCGGCGAGGACGCCCAGGGGAACCCGGTGTTCCTGCGCGACATCTGGCCGAGCAGCACCGAGATCCAGGAGGTCATCGCCGCCGCGATCGGCGCCGGCGGCTTCAGCTCGGCGTACGCGGACGTCTTCGCCGGTGACGAGCGGTGGCAGTCGCTGCCGACGCCGACCGGCGACACCTTCGCCTGGGAGGGCGAGTCGACCTACGTCCGCAAGCCCCCGTACTTCGAGGGCATGCAGCGCGAGCCGGCGCCGGTGGGCGACATCGGGGCGGCGCGGGTCCTGGCCAAGCTCGGCGACTCGGTAACCACCGACCACATCTCGCCCGCCGGTGCGATCAAGGCCGACTCCCCCGCGGGTCGGTACCTCGCCGAGCACGGCGTGCCGCGGCACGAGTTCAACTCGTACGGCTCCCGCCGGGGCAACCACGAGGTGATGATTCGGGGCACCTTCGCCAACATCCGGCTGCGGAACCAGCTGCGGGTGCCCGGTGCCGACTCCGCTGCCGGGGCCGCGCTTCCGGAGGGCGGCTTCACGGTCAACCACCTGACCGGCGCGCAGAGCACCATCTACGACGCCGCGGTGGCCTACCAGGAGGCGGGAATCCCGCTGATCGTCCTCGCCGGCAAGGAGTACGGTTCGGGCTCGTCCCGGGACTGGGCCGCCAAGGGCACGATGCTGCTGGGCGTCAAGGCGGTCATCGCCGAGTCGTACGAGCGGATCCACCGCTCCAACCTCATCGGCATGGGCGTCCTGCCGCTGCAGTTCCCGGCCGGCGAGACCGCCGAGTCGCTGGGCCTGTGCGGTACCGAGTCCTTCGCCATCAGCGGAGTCACCGCCCTCAACGAGGGCGACACCCCGCGGACCGTCCAGGTGACCACCGACACCGGGGTCGAGTTTGACGCGGTGGTCCGCATCGACACGCCAGGAGAGGCGGACTACTTCCGGCACGGCGGCATCCTGCAGTACGTGCTGCGCCGGATGATCGGCTGAAGCGGTAACGCCCGGGGCCCCCACACCGGTGGGGGCCCCGTCGCGTTTCCACCTGGCGGGTCGGGCCGGGTTACCTACCCGAAGCGGCTGACCGGGCGTTGCCCCGAGACAGCAGCCCGATCCCGGGTGTGATCTCGCCATGCTGTGCCAGGCTCGTGGTCATGGACGACAAGACCATCCTGAAGCGCATCTCCGAGCTGGTTGACGAGGAACACCAGCTCCGCGCCGCGGCCCAGGCCAACGAGGAGGGCACCGACAACGAGAGCCGCGACCGGCTCCTGGATCTGTCGGCCTCGCTGGACCAGTGCTGGGACCTGCTGCGCCGGCGGCGCGCCGCCCGCTCCACCCACGGCGACCCGGACGCCCAGGGCGTACGTCCGGCGCCGGAGGTGGCGCGCTACCTCCAGTAGGGCCCGGCTGGAGCAACGCCGGCCGCGCCACGCGGCGCGCACCGGGTTCAAGGCCGGCCCGCCGCTCGGAGCAGCATTTCACCGCAGGCCCGCCTCCCGGAGCAGGTGTTCGGTGAGGGCGAGCGGTTCCGCCTGCTCCGCCGGCAGGCCGCGGGCGACGAACCAGGTGGCAACCACCCGAACGTCTCGGGCCAGGTACTCCGGCCCCCGCGGGTTGACAACCAGATCCACGACCTGAGGCAGGTCGATGAGCACCAGCCGCCCCTCGTGCACCAGCAGGTTGTAGGGCGACAGGTCACCGTGGGCGTGGCCAGCCCGGGCGAGCACCACCAGCGCCTCGACGAGTTGTCCCCACAGGTCACGCAGGTCGGCCTCCGCCGGCCGTAGCTGCGCCAGCCGTGGGGCGGCCTGCCCCTCATCGTGGTCACCGAGAAACTCCAGCATCAACTCGGTGCCGCGGAGCTGGACCGGGTAGGGCACGGCGATCGTGCCGTACCGGGCACCGATCTCCCAGAGGCGGCCGAGCACGGCGAACTCCGCCGCCGCCCACTGCCCGGCGATCATCTGCCGCCCGAACGCGGTTCGCCGGGTCATCGCCCGCATCTCCCGGGAGCGTCGGACGCGCCGCCCCTCCAGGTATCCCGCGTCCCGGTGGAAGAGCCGGTGGTCGGCAGCTCGGTATCGTTTGGCCGCGAGCAGGCAGGACTGGTCGGTGTCGGGCACGGCGCGGCGGACGAGATGGACGTCCGCCTCCTTGCCGGTCTTGAGCACGCCCAGTTCGGTGTCCTTGGCGGCCAGCTCCGTTACCAGCCAGGCGGGGTACGGCTGGGGGCCCCGGATCGCGTCGTCCCAGGACGACCAGGTCTGGGCATCCGGCAGCGGGTCGGAGTCAGCAGGCTGCGGCCCGGCTCTCCGCCCGCCCTTGGTGAAGCGTGGTTCGTCATCGTCGAAGCGGCGTCTGCCGCGGGTCCGGCGTTCCGGCACCGGAGAGTCGTGATCGCGCACTGCGGTGAGATCCCTCGGTCGAGGTCAATGAAGACAGTGGGAAGTGACCTGTGTAGATGGCCATGACCGACCTCCTCTCCTCGACCGGGCCGATGGCCCGGGGTACGCCGTGCGGTCCCATGCTCGCCGTCGGATCGCGGCGCGGCAACCGGTATTACGCCGCGAGCACCGCGGCGAGGGCGGCGATCAGACCGTCGACCGTGAAGGTGGGGGCGAACCGTCCGTCGGTCCAGGTACGCCCTCGGTGCAGCCAGACGCTGGGCAGCCCCACGGCCGCGGCACCGCCGATATCCGCCTCCGGGCCGTCACCGACCACCCAGGCCCCGCGCAGCGGCATCCGAACCCGCTGGGCGGCCAGTGCGAAGATTCGCGGGTTCGGCTTGCTGACCCCGGCCCCCTCGGAGATCACCCAGTCGGCCAGGTAGCGGTCCAGCCCGGTCCGCCGGATCTTCTCCTCCTGCTGCCGTACCGCCCCGTTGCAGACCACCACCGGCATCCACCCGGCATCGCCGACGATCCGCAGCGCGCACGCCACCAGTGGATCAAGTCGGGTGTCGGCGAGCACCCCCTCGTGCAGCTCCTCCACCAGGTCGACCGAGCGGACCGCGAGCGAGTAGCGGTTACGGATCGCATCGGCCACATCCCACCGATCGGTCAACCCGTCCGCATCAACGGAGAGCAACCAATCGAGGTCACCTGGTGGCGCACCGACCTTGACCAGGAAGCGCTCGCCCCAGGAGCGGAACAAATTTTCTCGATCGAGCAGGGTGTTATCCAGGTCAAGAAGGAGCAGCGGCACTCCGGCACCTTACGGGACTGAGGTGTCCGCCCGACAGACCCGAGCAGCCAAATGGCCAGAATTTTATGACAAACGGATTTAGCGCTGGTAGAAGATTTGTCCGCAGAAGGCGGACTCGAGGCTGACGGCACTCAAGCTCGCCGATCGGGTCTCCCGCTGCCGCACCGGGCCGAGGCAACCAGCAAGACCGCAAGCCGTACGTACGGTTTGCGGGACGCCAGGTGGTTTGACACGATCGACCCGTGCCCAGAGTAAGTCAGGACCAACTCGACGCGCGCCGGCAGGAGATCCTCACCGCCGCCCGGGTCTGCTTCGCCCGACACGGGTACGAGGGCGCCACCGTGCGCCGGCTGGAGGAGGCGACCGGCCTTTCCCGTGGAGCGATCTTCCACCACTTCCGCGACAAGGACTCCCTCTTCCTCGCCGTGGCCGAGGACGATGCGGCGGCGATGGTCGAAACTGTCGCCCGCAATGGCCTGGTGCAGGTGATGCGCGATCTGCTGGCCCGGGCGGCCTCCCCCGACACGACGGGCTGGCTGGGCAGCCAACTGGAGGTTTCGCGCCGGCTCCGCACCGATCCCGCATTCGCCCGGCGGTGGACCGAACGGTCCGCGGCGATCGCCGAAGCCACCCGCGACCGTCTGCTCCGCCAGCGCGAGGCGGGTGTCCTACGCGACGACATCCCCGTCGATGTGCTCGCCCAGTTCCTGAAGCTGGCGTACGACGGTCTGGTCCTGCACCTGGCGATGGGCCGCCCCGCCGACGACCTCGGACCGGTACTCAACCTGGTCGAGGAGGCCGTCCGTCGGCGGTGACCGTCCCCGCCCGTTCCCGCTCTCCTTTCCGTTGGCATCGGTGACCCACAATGGGTTCCATCCCCACGACAGGAGTGTCCGATGGTCCTCCTCGCCGCCCCCGGCAACACCTGGGGCATTCCCGGCCCGCTTTTCCTCGGGCTCTACCTGGTGACCGCCGCCGTTCTCGTCACAATCGCACTCCTACGTCGAAACGAGATACTGAACGGATCGACGTACGACGCGAACCTGCTCAGCCCCCAGCAGGTCGCCTACCTCAGCGGTGGTACGCCGCTGACGGTCTGGACAGCTCTCGCGGGGCTCCGCAGCGCTGGTGCGATCAACGTGGACCGGGACCGACGGTTGACCGCCAGCGGTTCGCTGCCCATCGGCAGTTCCCCGTTGGACCAGGCAATTAACCTCGCCGCCAGCCGGGGCCTACGCGCCCAGGAGCTCAGCCGAGACCGAGGGGTGCGACAGGCCGTCCACCAGCTCCGCGCTGACCTGGTGCGACACGGCTTGGCGCTGTCCATCGAGCAGCGGGCTGCCCTGCGTAACACGGCACTGCTACTCACCGGCCTGTTCGCAGTCGGCATGCTGCGGCTCGCGGCCGGTCTGGCGAACGAACGTCCCGTGGGCTGGTTGTTCCTGACCCAGGTCGCGCTGCTGGTCGTGATAGTGCTGCTCTTCCGGCGTCCGTGGCGCACCCGCACCGCCGACCGGGTTCTACGCCGGCTACGCCACCGGCACACGCACCTGGCACCCCACCACAATCCCGCCTATGCCACCTATGGCGCCGCCGGGGCGGCGATGGGCGTCGCCCTCTTCGGCACGGCCGCTCTCTGGGCCATGGATCCCGGCTTCGCCGAGCAGGCGCAGATCCAGCAGCAGTTCCTGGCCGGCGGGTCGACGGCCGGAGGGGGCGGGACCCCCGGAGTAGGTAACGGTGGTGATGGCGGCGGCGGTGGGTGCGGCGGATGACCGGTCCGGTTGGGGTGGGCATCGGATGGCGGCCCGAGATCGCTGGCTTCGTCGCCGGGCTCCCCGGGCTACCCTTCGTCGAGGTGATCGCCGAATCGGTGCCGACCGCCGGTCCGCTGCCGACTGAGCTCACCGCGCTGCGGGAACGCGGCGTGGCCGTCGTGCCGCACGGGGTACGGCTCTCCCTCGGCGGCGCCGAACCGGTCGACCCCACCCGGGTAACTCACCTGGCCGCGGTGGCTGAGCTGACCGACGCAGCACTGGTGAGCGAGCACATCGCCTTCGTTCGGGCCGGCGGGTTGGAGGCTGGTCACCTGCTACCCCTACCGCGCAGCCGGGAGGCGGTGACGGCGGTCTGCGCCAACGTCGCCCGTGCCCAGGCCGAACTGCCGGTGCCGGTCGCGCTGGAGCCGGTCGCCGCACTCTTCGACTGGCCCGACGACGAACTGGACGAGGCGGCGTTCCTCACCGAGATCCTGGACCGCACCGGCGCCCTCCTGCTGCTCGACATCGCCAACGTCTACGCCAACGCCCGCAACCGCGGCGCCGACCCGCTCGACCTGCTGGACCGGCTGCCGCTGGAACGGGTCGCGTACGCGCACGTGGCCGGCGGGGCCGAACAGGACGGTTACTACCACGACACCCACACCAGCCCAGTGTCCCGGCCGGTACTCGACCTGGTGGGTGAGCTGTGCGCTCGTCACAGACCGCCGGCCCTGCTGCTGGAGCGGGACGGAAACTACCCCCCGGCCGCTGCCCTCCGCGCCGAGTTGGACGCGCTCGCCGCCGTCGGCGGCCTCCCGGTGGTCACGTGAACCCCGCCCGCCCGGCGAACGTACCGGCGACGCGGCCCACCGACCCGACGGTGACCACGCTGGCCGCCCGGCAGGCCGCCCTCGTCGCCGCTCTCGTGGCCGACGCCCCGCCGCCACCAGGTTTCGCGCCGGAAGCGCTGGCCGCCACGCGGACCGCCCTGCTGCGTAAGCGGGCCGGCGAGGTGGCCCGGTACTGGCCACTGCTCGCCACCGGCCTGTACCCACGGTGGCTTGAGGTGTTCCAGCACTGGGCTGCCGGGCGACCGCCCGCCGGTGCCCTTCGCGACGGTTGGGAGCTGGCCCGCCACCTACACGGCGTCGGCGAGCTGCCGCCGTTGGGGGCGGACGAGCTGGCCTGCTGGCAGGCCGGGTACCACTACCCGGAGCCGGGGCACCCGCCCCGGCCACGCCGGCTGCCGTCCTGGGGGCGGGTCGGCGGCGCCGTCGCGATTCAGTTCGGCGGGCGGGTGCGCCTCCTGCGTTCCGCCCGCCGCCGAATCTAGCTCGCCCCGCGTGCCGGCGCCGGATACGGCAGGATCAGGGCATGGAGCTCGGCTTGAACGACCGCGTGTACGTGCTCACCGGCGCTTCCCGGGGCCTCGGCTACGCGACCGCCGAGGCGCTCGTAGCCGACGGGGCGCGCGTCGTCCTCGCCGCCCGGGACGCCGCGGCGGTGACCGCCGCCGCCCACCGCCTCGGTGGCCCCGGGTGCGCCGTCGGCGTGCCCGCCGACCTGGCCGACCCGGAGCTGCCCGAACGGCTGACGGCGACCGCCCGGGAGGCGTTCGGGCGGCTGGATGGCGCGCTGGTCTCGGTCGGCGGCCCACCGCCGGGTAGCGCGGCCACCGTGAGCGACGAGCAGTGGCGCAGCTCCTTCGAGACAATCTTCCTCGGCACCGTCCGAATGGCTCGTACCGTCGCCGGCGCGCTGCCCGACGGCGGGGCGATCGGGCTGGTGCTGTCCATCACGGCGCGGGCGCCCCTGGCCGGCCTGGGCATCTCCAACGGCCTCCGGCCCGGACTGGCCGGGGTCGCCAAGGACCTGGCCGACGAGTACGGCCCCCAGGGCGTCCGGGTGGTGGGGCTGCTGCCGGGGCGGATGCTGACCGACCGGAACGCGCAGCTCCTCGCCACCGCCGGGGATCCCGAACAGGCCCGCGCCATGGCGGAGGCGGAGATCCCGCTCCGCCGGCTGGGCGAGCCGGCGGAGTTCGGCCGGGTGGCGGCGTTCGTGCTCTCCCCCGCCGCCAGCTACCTGACCGGAATCACGCTACCGGTGGATGGTGGCACGCTGCGCGGGCTGTAGTCACCCAGTCCCACCGCAGGCATTAGTCGGGACCAGCGCTGGCTAGTTGGCGGCGGCCGGTGGCAGCGCCTCCTCGGTGACGTAGGAGCGCATCGGCAGCGTCACCGGTTCCGGCCCGGTCGCGTCCTGGTACGGCGTCGGCGAGTCGGCGACGGCGAACTGCGTCCGGTACAGCTCGGCGTAGAGCCCGCCCAGGACGACCAGCTCCTCATGTCGCCCCCGCTCGACGATCCGCCCCTGATCGAGTACGAGAATCTGGTCGGCCTCCCGCACCGTGGAGAGCCGGTGCGCGATGACCAGCGCGGTCCGCCCCGTCAACGCCACCGAGAGCGCCCGCTGCACCGCTGCCTCGCTTTCCGAGTCCAGATGCGCGGTGGCCTCGTCGAGGATCACGATCGAGGGTGCCTTGAGCAGCACCCGGGCGATCGCGATGCGTTGCTTCTCCCCGCCGGAGAAGCGATAGCCGCGCTCACCCACCACCGTGTCCAGGCCGTCGGGCAACGCCCGCACGAGGTCCGCCACCTGCGCACCGGCGAGGGCAGCCCAGAGTTCGTCGTCGGTGGCCGCCGGCTTGGCGTACCGCAGGTTCTCGGCGATGGTCTCGTGGAACAGGTGTGAGTCCTGGGTGACGACACCGATCTCGTCGCGCAGGGAGTCCAGGCTGGCGTCCCGGACATCAACCCCGCCGACGAGTACCTGACCGTCGGTAACGTCGTAGAGCCGCGAGATCAGCATGGACAGGGTCGACTTGCCCGCGCCGGAGGGCCCGACCAAGGCGACCATCTGCCCCGGCTGGACGGTGAACGACACGCCCCGGAGCACCGGCTCGGTGGCCGTCCGGTCGAGGGCCGCGACCTCCTCCAGCGAGGCCAGCGAGATCTCGGCGGCGCTCGGATACCGGAAACGCACCGACCGGAACTCGACCCGACCGTCGCCCCGCGGCACGGTGACGGCAGCCGCCTGCTCGGTGATGGCGGGTTGGAGGTCGAGCACCTCGTAGACCCGGTCGAACGAGACCAACGCGCTCATCACGTCAACCCGTACGTTGGACAGCGCGGTGAGTGGGCCGTAGAGCCGGGTGAGCAGTAGCGCGAGCGTGACGACGGTGCCGGCACTGACGCTGCCGGTGACCGCCAGCCACCCGCCCAGCCCGTAGGTGAGCGCCTGCGCGAGCGAGGCGACCAGCAGCATCGCCACGAAGAAGGTCCGCGAGTACATCGCGGACTGGATGCCGATGTCCCTTACCCGCTCGGCCCGCGCGGCGAACCGGCGTGCCTCGTTGTCGGGCTGGCCGAAGAGCTTGACCAGCAGTGCCCCGGAGACACCGAAGCGCTCGGTCATCGTCGCGTTCATCTTCGCGTCGAGGTTGTAGGACTCGCGGGTGATCTCGGCGAGGCGCCGCCCGACCCGGCGGGCCGGAATGATGAACACCGGTAGCAGCACCAGCGACAGTGCGGTGATCTGCCACGAAAGGGTGAACATCACCGCTGCGGTGAGCACCAGCTGGATGACGTTGCTGACCACACCGGACAGGGTCGAGGTGAACGCCCGCTGGGCCCCGAGCACGTCGTTGTTGAGTCGGCTGACCAGCGCGCCGGTCTGGGTCCGGGTGAAGAACTGCAACGGCATCCGCTGGACGTGGTCGTAGACCCGGGTCCGCAGGTCGAGGATGATGCCCTCACCGATGCGGGCCGAGTACCACCGCTGGGCGAGCGAGAGCAGCGCATCTGCCACCGCGAGCGCGGCGATCACCAACGCCAGCCGAACGACCAGGGAGGACGCTTCGGTGCCGCCCCGCGTGATGGCGTCGATGACCTTGCCGGCGAGCACCGGGGTGGCGACCCCGATCATCGCGGCCAGCACGACGGTGGCCAGGAAAACGACGATGTCCCGCCGGTACGGCTGGGCGAAGCCGACGATCCGACGCGCCACCCCGCGCTGGAGCCGGTGCGCCGAGATCTCGTCGTGGCTCCGCATCGACCGGAGCATGCTCCAGCCGCCCATGCCGCCGCCGGACATCGGATTGGACACGCTCACCTCCGGGTCGTCGGGCCGACCACCACCTCCGGGTCGATTCTCCCGACGCCTGTGACAACCCGGAAAGTAACCCGAATCTTCCCGTACGGCCCTTACTACTCTCCCCGGCCGGCGAGTTCCCGCAACCGCCGGGTCTGCGCCTCCCGTTCGGCCCGTTGCTGCTCGGCCGGGGTCCGGCCGGACGCACCGGCGAGCAGCGCCTTGATCTCCACGACCGCGTCCCGGTCGTTGGCGAGCAGACCCGCTGTGAGGTCGCTGACCGCCCCGGCCAGCTCCCCGGTCGGCACGACCAGAGTTGCCAGCCCGATCCGGTCCGCCTCGGCGGCGTCCAACCGCCGCCCGGTGGCGCAGAGCTCCAGGGCACGCGAGTAGCCCACGAGCTCGACCAGGCGCTTGGTGCCGGCCAGGTCGGGGACCAGGCCGAGCGTCACCTCGGCCATGGAGAACCGGGCATCCTCGGCGAGAACCCGCAGGTCACAGGCGAGCGCCAGCTGAAAGCCCGCGCCGATCGCGTGCCCCTGCACCGCCGCGATCGACACCAGGTCGGGTCGGTGCAGCCAGGTGAAGGCGTCCTGGAACTCGGCGATCCGGTCCGCGCACTCCTGCTCGGGCAGGGTGGACAGCTCGGCGAAGGAACCCGGCCCGGAAGCACCCGCCACGGAAAGGTCAAGGCCAGCGGAGAAGGCCCGGCCCGCACCGCGGACAACCACGACGCGCACGTCACCGGGAAGCTTCCGGGAGAAGTCGCGCAGCGCCTGCCACATCGCCGGCGTCTGCGCGTTGAGCACGTCGGGCCGAGCCAGCGTGACCGTGGCCACCGCCCCGTCACACTCCAGCCGGACCCCGGTCGCCTCGGCAGTCACCGGGCGGCCCGGGGAACGGTGCTGATGGGTGACGCCGCTCGGTGGCTCACGCCTTCTTGCGACGCCGGGCGCCGCCGCGCTGCCGCAGCTGCACCCCGGACTCGGTGAGCACCCGGTGGATGAATCCGTAGGAGCGGCCGGTCGAGGCCGCGAGCGCACGGATGCTCTCCCCCGAGGTGTACCGCTTGACCAGGTCCTTGGCGAGCGTCTGACGCTCGGCCCCGACGATCCGGCGACCCTTCTCAGTGCTGGTGGCTGTGCCAGTGGCTGCCATGCTGTGTCCTCACGTCCCAGACTGTGCGGTTCGGATACGGTCCCACCTATTAGACCGCCTCGAACGATCATGCGCCAGATATCAACTATTCGCCAACCGACACGCTATGTAATGTCGGCTTCCCGATAGGGGCGAAGTCAGGGCCCGGGGTCGGTCAGGCCAGCTCGACCAACTCCAGGAGGTCGTCGCTCCAGGCGTCCTCGTCCCCGTCGGGCAACAGGATGGCCCGATCCGGCTTGAGCGCGGTCACCGCGCCCGGATCGTGCGTGACCAGCACGATCGCACCGGGATAGCGGGCGATGGCGTCCAGCACCTGCTCCCGGCTGACCGGGTCGAGGTTGTTCGTCGGCTCGTCCAGCAGCAACACGTTCGCACCGGAGCAGACCAGAGTGGCCAGGGCCAGCCGGGTCTTCTCCCCGCCGGAGAGCACCCCGGCGGGCTTCTCCACGTCCTCCCCCGAGAAGAGGAACGCACCGAGGATCCGGCGCAGATCAGTGTCACTCTGCTCCGGCGCGGCGCTGCGCATGTGTTCCAGGATCGTCCGCTGGACGTCCAGGGTCTCGTGCTCCTGGGCGTAGTAGCCCAGCCGGAGGCCGTGCCCGGGCCGCACCCCGCCGGTGTCCGGTTCCAGCAGGCCACCGAGGATCCGCAGCAGGGTGGTCTTGCCGGCGCCGTTGAGGCCGAGGATCGCCACCCGGGAGCCGCGGTCGACCGCGACATCCACATCGGTAAATATCTCCAACGACCCGTACGACTTCGACAGCCCGCTCGCGGTCAGCGGGGTACGACCGCACGCCGCGGGGGTGGGGAAGCGCACCTTCGCCACCTTGTCGGAGACCCGCACCTCCTCCAAACCGGAGAGCAGCCGCTGGGCCCGTCGGGCCATGTTCTGGGCGGCCACGGTCTTGGTGGCCTTGGCCCGCATCTTGTCCGCCTGCGCCATCAGCGCGCCGGCCTTCTTCTCCGCGTTGGCCCGCTCCCGGCGGCGACGCCGCTCGTCGGTCTCCCGCGCCTCCAGGTACGCCTTCCACCCCAGGTTGTAGACGTCCACCACCGAACGGGTGGCGTCCAGGAACCAGACCTTGTTGACCACCGCCTCCAGCAGCGCGGCATCGTGGGAGATCACGATCAGGCCGCCCTTGTGGTTGGCGAGGAACCCGCGCAGCCAGGTGATCGAGTCGGCGTCCAGGTGGTTGGTCGGCTCGTCGAGCAGCAGAATGCCGCCGCCGTTCTCGCCCGCGTCACGGAACAGGATCCGTGCCAGTTCGATCCGGCGACGCTGGCCACCGGAGAGGGTGCCGATGGTCTGGGCCAGCGCCCGGTCGGGAAGCCCGAGGTTGGCGCAGATCCGGGCCGCCTCCGCCTCGGCCGCGTACCCGCCGAGGGAGGCGAACTGGTCCTCCAGCGCGCCGTAGCGGCGGACCAGCTTGTCCTCCGGCGCCTCGGCGAGCTTTGCCTCCAGCTCCGCCATCCGGGCCATCAGCTGGTCGAGGCCGCGGGCGGAGAGGACCCGGTCGCGCCCGGTCACGTCGAGGTCACCGGTGCGTGGGTCCTGCGGCAGGTAGCCGATGTTGCTGCGACGGTCGAGCTGACCGGCGTACGGCTGCCCCTCGCCGGCCAGCACCTTCAGCGTCGTGGTCTTGCCGGCGCCGTTGCGGCCGACCAGGCCGATCCGGTCCCCCGGCTGTACCCGCAGCGTGGTGTCGGAAAGCAGGATTCGGGATCCGGCGCGGAGTTCCAGGCCGGTGGCAGTGATCATGTCGGATGACTCGCTCTCGGGGTGGAAAGGCTGACTCAGGGCACGCGAAAGCACCGGCGGGCCGGAGGACCGTCGGTGCGGGGCGGTTCAGCCTTCGCAGAGCAGCACGCGGCAAGTGTACCGGGACACGCCCCGCCCGGTCCTGCGGATTACCCCCGCCAAGATCACTTACCGGCCCGGTGCCGCCCGTCGTTGGCCGGCACCGACCACCGGTCAGGTGGCGGATCCGGCGTTGCGCGCGGTCCCCATCTCGGGATCACGGACGAGGATGTGGACGGCTCGGGCCGCGGGAATGGCGTCGAGCAACACGGCGCGGCGGGGCTCCGGCACGGTCAGCAGACGCTCGGCACGCAGCCCGACCAGCGGAACCAGCCGACGATCCGCGAGCACCGTATCCACCGTCCGGCGATCCCCACCACAGACCAGGGCCGCGAGCGTCGGAGCCGCCGGCAGCAGCAGGCGCACGGCCAGTTCAACCGCGTCCGACACCGCCGCCTTCGCCTGATTCTCCCGCCGCCGGGCGAACCGCTGCTGCGACCAGCCGCCGGCAGCCGTCCGACCCTGCACGTAGTGCGTGTCCACCTTCGACACGACCAGCTCCGCTCCCTCGGCGACGCCGAGGGCCACCGCACCCTTACGGGCGAGCAGCAGGCCGATCCGCCGGGGCCGGGACACGGCCGCCAGGAACCCGTCCAGGTCGGCCGCGCCGGGTACGCCGGGCGGGGTATGCACCTCGGCGGTCGCACCGTCCGGGGCGGTCAACAGCAGCCCGTACTCCTGCGGGGTGGAGATCGACGGACCGTGCCGGTCGGTGAAGCCGGCAACCCAGCGCGCGACCCGGCCCGGGTCCACGTCGACCCACCGGCCGCCTCCCGCTGCGGGCCTACTACGCACACCCCGAACCTACCCCTACCCTCCGGCCCCCCTTCGTCGGGTCAGGCCGCCGCGAGCGTGACGACGACGGCGAGCGCTCCGATGGTGCTGGATATCACGAGCCGGCCGCGCGGACCGGCGAGGATCCGGCCAGCCAGCATGCCAACCCTGGCGACCACTAGTTGGCAACTCGCCGAGGCGAGAAACACCCCGAGCAGCAACACCGCAGCGGCCGGCAGAACCGGGACAGCTGGGTCCAAGCCGAGTACAAGCACCGCGAGATAGAACATGGACATGGGATTCAACAAGGTCAACATCAACATCGGTATCCAGACGAACACCCGCCGCGGCGGCGGCGCCAAGTCCCCACGGCCCGCGACCGGCTGGCCAACGACCTCGGGGGCGCCGGCCGTGGATGTAGCTTCGGCGTCCGGGCTGGCAACCGCACCCGAGCGGGCGGAACGCCGCGCCGCGGCGTGGGTTGCCAAGGCGAGCAGCACCACCGCGGCGACCACCCGCAGGGGGCCGGCGGCCGGGGCCAGCACCCAGGCCAACGCGGCACTGCCGAGGATCGCAACGGTCACGTACAGACCGTTGGCGAGGGCGACGTTGAAGGCCGCGGCCGTCTCCACCCGCGACGCGTTCCGCGCGACCGGCAGGGCAAGTACCGCGAAGACGCCGACCGGGATGGCCACGACCAGGTAGCCAAGACCCTCGGATACGGCCAACACGGCTGCGAACAGGCCATCGGCCAGCACGACGCCGAGGGCCACGGCCGCACCCACCCGCAACGCGGTCCGCGTGACCAGCCACAGGATGAGTACCGCGAAGACGCCGACCGGGATGAGCAGGCCGAAACCGTAGGCCAGACCAGCCAGAAACGCATGGATCACACCGTGATCCTGCGTCGCCCCCACCGCCCGCGGCTATCGGCTTTCCGACGGAGGCGACGCAGCGCCTGGCACAGTGGATGCAGCGGAGGGCACCGTGGTCAGACGTTGAAGCCCAGCGCCCGAAGCTGCTCGCGCCCCTCGTCGGTGATCTTGTCTGGGCCCCACGGCGGAAGCCACACCCAGTTGATCCGCATCTCGTTGACCAGGCCGCCCCCCGGACCGGTGGTCAGGGCCGACCGCGCCTGGTCCTCGATGACGTCGGTCAGCGGACAGGCCGCCGAGGTGAGCGTCATGTCCAGCGTGGCGACGTTGTCGTCGTCAACGTGGACGCCGTACAGCAGGCCCAGGTCGACCACGTTGATGCCCAACTCGGGGTCGACGACATCCTTCATCGCCTCCTCGACGTCGGCGACGGCGGCCTTGCCGCCCTTCGCGGCCGGCACGCCCGCCGGAGCCGCCGCACCGGTCGCGCCGTCGCTGGCGGCCGGCGTGGCCTCGGTGGCAGTGTCCTCGCTCATCCCTGAACCTCCGTCGGACTCGTGTCCACACCGGCGCGTGCCGCGGCGTCCTTGAACGCCATCCACGGCAACAGCGCGCACTTCACCCGGGCGGGGTAGCGGGCGACGCCCGCGAAAGCCACCCCGTCCCCGAGTACCTCCTCGTCCGGCGTGACCTCGCCCCGGCCGGACATCAACTCCACGAACGCCGCGTGCACCGCGAACGCCTCGGCGGTCGGACGACCGGCGAGTAGCTCGTGCAGCACACTCGCCGAGGCCTGGCTGATGGAACAGCCGTACCCGTCGTACGAGACGTCGTGCAGCACCGCACCGTCGGTGGCGACCCGGACGGTGACCTCGTCCCCGCAGGTCGGGTTGACGTGGTGCGCCTCGGCGACGGATGCCGCCGGGTCGTCCGCGTCGCGCAGCCCCCGGCCGTGCGGGTGCTTGTAGTGGTCCAGGATGATCTCCTGGTAGAGCTGGTCAACCTGCATCAGGCGAACACCTTCCGCACCTGCTCCAGCCCCGCCACCAGGGCGTCGATCTCCTCCGTGGTGGTGTAGAGGTAGAACGAGGCCCGGGTCATGGCCGGCACCCCGAACCGGGTGCAGACCGGGCGGGCGCAGTGGTGGCCGACCCGCACCTGCACGCCCAGCGAGTCGAGCACCTGCCCGACGTCGTGCGGGTGGATGTCACCCAGCGCGAACGAGATCGTCCCGCCGCGGCCCACCGGAACGTTCGGCCCGAAGATCCGCAGCTCGGGCACCGTCGCCAGGGCATCCAGGGCGTACGCGGTGAGTTGCTTCTCGTGCCACTGGATGGCCCGCATGCCGACACCGGAGAGGTAGTCCACCGCCGCGCCCAGCGCGACCGCCTCGGCGATCGGCGGGGTGCCCGCCTCGAACCGGGTCGGCGGCGGGGCGAAGGTCGACCCCGACATCGCCACCGTTTCGATCATTGACCCACCGCCGAGCACCGGCGGCATCGCCGCGAGCAGCTCGGTACGGCCCCAGAGCACTCCGATGCCGCTCGGGGCACACATCTTGTGCCCGGTGAAGACGATGAAGTCCGGGTCGTAGTCGACCACGTCCATCGGCATGTGCGGCACCGACTGCGAGCAGTCGAGCAGCAGCAGCGCGCCGACCTCCCGGACCCGCTGCGTGATCCGGGACGTGGCGTTGATGGTGCCGAGAATATTGGACATGTGCACCAGCGAGACGATCTTCGTCCGCTCGTTGACCAGGTCCGTCAAGCCCGACTCGTCCAGCCGACCGTGGTCGGTGACCGGGAACCAGCGCAGCGTGGCGCCGGTACGTTCGCAGAGCAACTGCCACGGAACGATGTTCGAGTGGTGCTCCATCTCGGAGATCACCACCTCGTCTCCCGGGCCCAGCCGGAACCGCGGGTCGGCGTCGGGACGCAGCGACGCGTTCGAGAAGGCGTACGCCACGATGTTGATCGCCTCGGTGGAGTTCTTGGTGAACACCACCTCGTCCGGGCTCGGGGCGTTGATGAAGGCGGCGACCTTGGCCCGCGCGCCCTCGTACGCCTCGGTCGCCTCGGTGCCCAGCGTGTGCACCGAGCGCGACACGTTCGCGTTCCGCCACTCGTAGTGCTCCCGCAGCACGTCGAGCA
Organism: Salinispora sp. H7-4; assembly: GCF_013416675.1. Classification (NCBI taxonomy): domain Bacteria; kingdom Bacillati; phylum Actinomycetota; class Actinomycetes; order Micromonosporales; family Micromonosporaceae; genus Salinispora; species Salinispora sp. H7-4. The sequence continues at coordinate 92,920 of NZ_JABZED010000049.1, read as the reverse complement.
CCTGCCGTGGCTTGTGGGACGTGTTCGCGCTGTCCAGGTAGACCAGCGGGTGCCCGTTGACCTTCCGGTCCAGGATCGGGAAGTCGGCGCGCACCGCCGCCACGTCGTAGCTTGGCACGTCGCCGTACTGCGGCATACCCGGTGGTATCGCGATGGTGGTCATCGTGACCGGCCTTTCCTTGAGGTCGTCAGGCCCGCGCCGAGCCGGCCCCGGCGACGTACCGCTCGTAACCCTCGTCCTCGAGCTTGTCGGCCAGCTCCGGGCCGCCCTCCTCGACGATCCGGCCGGCGACGAAGACGTGCACGTGGTCCGGCTTGATGTACCGCAGGATCCGGGTGTAGTGGGTGATCAGCAGCAGGCCGGTGTCGCCGGTCTCCCGGACCCGGTTGACGCCCTGGCTGACCACGCGGAGCGCGTCCACGTCGAGGCCGGAGTCGGTCTCGTCGAGGATCGCCACCTTCGGCTTGAGCAGCTCCAGCTGCACGATCTCGTGCCGCTTCTTCTCGCCGCCGGAGAAGCCCTCGTTGACGTTGCGCTGGGCGAAGGCCGGGTCCATCTGCAGGCGCTCCATGGAGCCCCGCAGGTCACCCGCCCAGGTGCGCAGCTTCGGCGCCGTACCGTCGATCGCGGTCTTCGCGGTGCGCAGGAAGTTCGCCACCGACACCCCGGGCACCTCGACCGGGTACTGCATGGCCAGGAAGAGGCCGGCGCGGGCCCGCTCGTCCACGGACATCTCCAGGACGTCCGCGCCGTCGAGGGTCACCGAACCACCGGTGATCTCGTACTTCGGATGCCCGGCCACCGAGTAGGCCAGGGTGGACTTGCCGGAGCCGTTCGGGCCCATGATGGCGTGCGTCTCCCCCGACCGGACGGTCAGGTCGACACCGTGCAGGATCGGCTTGAGCTCACCCTCGGGCAGCTTGACCGACACCTGCAGGTCACGGATCTCAAGGGTGCTCATTATCGGGTCACTCCATTGCTTGGCGTCGGGCGGCCGTCGGCGCCCACTGGGATGTAGATGTCGCCGTCGCGGATCTCGACGGGGTAGACGGGAACGGGTTCGGTGGCGGGTAGCCCGGTCGGCTCGCCGGTGCGCAGGTCGAACCGCGAACCGTGCAGCCAGCACTCCAGGGTGCAGCCCTCGACCTCCCCCTCGGAGAGGGCCACCGCGGCGTGCGAGCACTCGTCGTAGACGGCGTAGAAGGCGCCGTCCTCGCCGTGCACGATCGCGATCTTCAGACCGTCAATGTCCGCACTGACCACACTGCCCTTCGGCACGTCCTCGGCGGAGCAGATGCGGATCATCACGCGCCGGCCTTCGCGGCGATGTCCCCGCTCGCGTGCGTCGGGTCGGCGAACTCGCTCCCCCCGCTGGCCAGCCGGGCCTCGATCGCCGCGCCGAGACGCTCCCGCAGGGACTCGACCGGGATCTTGTTCAACAGCTCGGCGAAGAAGCCGCGGACCACGAGCCGCCGCGCCTCGGCCTCCGGAATGCCCCGGGCCATCAGGTAAAACAGCTGCTCATCGTCGAAGCGACCGGTCGCGCTCGCGTGACCGGCACCGGCGATCTCCCCGGTCTCGATCTCCAGATTGGGTACGGAGTCCGCCCGCGCACCCTCGGTGAGCAGCAGGTTCCGGTTGATCTCGTAGGTGTCGGTGCCGGTCGCCTCGGCCCGGATCAGCACGTCGCCGACCCAGACGGTACGGGCGCTCTCACCCTGTAGGGCGCCGCGGTAGCCCACGTAGCTGCGGCAGTCCGGGACCGAGTGGTCCACCAGCTGCCGGTGCTCCAGGTGCTGCCCCTCGTCGGCGAAGTAGACACCGTACAGCTCGGCCTCGCCGCCCCGCTCGGTGTACTCCACCGTGGTGTACTGCCGGACCAGGTCGCCGCCGAGGCTGACCTGGACGTGCAGTACCCGGGCGGCGCGCCCCAGCCGCACCTTCAGGTGCTGCGCCTGCACCGCGTCGTCGGCCCAGTCGGCGACCGTGACCAGGGTCAGCTTGGCGCCGTCGGCGACCGAGACCTCGACGTTGTCGGCGAGCGTCGCCGAACCGACGTGCTCGAGCACCAGCGTCGCCTCGGCGAACCGGCCCACCTCGACGAAGGTGTGCCCGAAGGCGACCTCGTCGGCGCCCTCGCCGACCACCCGCAGGGTCACCGGCTCGGCCAGCACGGCCTCATCGGCGACCCGCACCAGCTGCGCCTGCGCCGCACCGCGGTACGCCAGCGCACTGATCCGGTCCACCGGCACGAGTACGCTGCCGATCCGCGGATCGTCCTTCGCGACCGGCTCGATGGTGACGCCCGCGGGCAGGTCGCCGTACTCGTGCCGGACCGCGCCCGCGCTGGCCGGCACCTCGCCGGTCAGGCCCCGCAGTCGGTTGAGTGGGGTGAAGCGCCACTCCTCCTCCAGGCCGGTGAGGGCCGAGAAGTCGGTGACATCGTATGAGCGCAGCGCCTGCGACTTGGTGCTGGGCGGCGCGGAAGCCTGGGTAGTCATCTCTTCCTTGGTTCTGTTCTGCGACGACGGTGTCAGTAACAGGGGACGGGTCGGGTCCGCCACGGCCTCAGCCGACCGCGCCCTCCATCTGCAGCTCGATCAGGCGGTTGAGCTCCAGCGCGTACTCCATCGGGAGCTCCTTGGCGATCGGCTCGATGAAGCCACGGACGATCATCGCCATCGCCTCGTCCTCGCTCAGCCCCCGGCTCATCAGGTAGAAGAGCTGGTCCTCGCTGACCTTCGAGACGGTCGCCTCGTGCCCCATCGACACGTCGTCCTCGCGGATGTCGACGTACGGGTAGGTGTCCGAGCGGGAGATCGTGTCGACCAGCAACGCGTCGCACTTCACGGTGCTCCTACTGCTGTGCGAACCCTCCAACACCTGCACCAGACCGCGGTACGAGGTGCGACCGCCACCGCGGGCGATCGACTTCGAGACGATGGTGCTGCTGGTGCGGGGTGCGGCGTGCACCATCTTGGCACCGGCATCCTGGTGCTGGCCTTCACCGGCCATGGCCACCGAGAGCACCTCGCCCTTGGCGTGCTCACCGGTCATGAAGACCGCCGGGTACTTCATCGTGACCTTGGAGCCGATGTTGCCGTCGATCCACTCCATGGTCGCGCCCTCGTGGCACACCGCGCGCTTGGTGACCAGGTTGTAGACGTTGTTCGACCAGTTCTGGATGGTGGTGTAGCGGCAGCGGGCGTTCTTCTTGACGATGATCTCCACGACGGCGCTGTGCAGCGAGTCCGAGGAGTAGATGGGGGCGGTGCAGCCCTCGACGTAGTGCACGTACGCACCCTCGTCAACAATGATCAGGGTCCGCTCGAACTGGCCCATGTTCTCGGTGTTGATCCGGAAGTAGGCCTGGAGCGGGATCTCCACGTGCACGCCCTTCGGCACGTAGATGAAGGAGCCACCGGACCAGACCGCGGTGTTCAGGGCGGCGAACTTGTTGTCGCCGACCGGAATCACCGTGCCGAAGTACTCCTTGAAGAGGTCCTCGTGCTCCTTGAGCGCGGTGTCCGTGTCGAGGAAGACGACGCCCTGCTCCTCCAGGTCATCACGGATCTTGTGGTAGACGACCTCGGACTCGTACTGCGCCGCCACCCCGGCGACCAGCCGCTGCTTCTCCGCCTCGGGGATGCCCAGCTTGTCGTAGGTGTTCTTGATGTCCTCCGGCAGCTCTTCCCAGCTGGTCGCCTGCTTCTCGGTGGAGCGCACGAAGTACTTGATGTTGTCGAAGTCGATCCCGGTGAGGTCGGCGCCCCAGGCCGGCATGGGCTTGCGATCGAACAACCGCAGCCCCTTGCGCCGCAGGTCGAGCATCCAGGCCGGCTCAGCCTTCTTGGCCGAGATGTCCCGCACGACCGCCTCGTTGAGGCCACGCTGCGCGACGGCCCCGGCCGCGTCGGGGTCGGCCCAGCCGTACTCGTAGCGACCGAGGGCCGCGAGCTGCTCCTCCTGGGTCAGGGGCTGAACGGTCTGCTCGGTCATCTACCTGTCCTCACAGTGGTGACGGTCTTACTGGACTGAACATGCCCCGGTTGGGCCGGAATGTGCGTCGTACACACCCCATCGCCGTGCGCGATGGTCGCGAGGCGCTGAACGTGGGTGCCGACCAGACGGGAGATCACCGCGGTCTCGGCCTCGCACAGCTGGGGGAACTCGGCGGCCACGTGCGCGACCGGGCAGTGATGTTGGCACAGCTGCCCCCCCGAGGCGATCGTGGAGGCGTTGGCAGCGTAGCCCTCCGCGGTCAGCGCGGCGGCGAGTGCCTCCGCGCGGGCGAGCGGGTCGTCGCCGGCGTCTTCCATGGCGGCCAGGCAGCGGCTCTCCAGGGCGGAGACCTGCTCGGCGGCGAAGGCCGCCACCGCCGCAGATCCCTCGCCCCGGGCGATCCAGCGCAGCGCGGCGGTGGCCATGTTGTCGTAGTGGTGGGTGCCGCAGCGACCGCGGGCCGCCTCGGTCAGCAGGAAGACCTTGGCCGGACGGCCGCGCCCGCGGTGACCCCGGACCGCCGGATCGCGGGCGAGGACATCTCCCTCGGCGAGCATCGCGTCCAGGTGCCGCCGAATCGCGGCGGGGCTGAGCCCAAGCTCGCGCCCCAGCTGCGCGGCGGTGGTGGCACCCCGCTCCAGCAGAAGCTGGGTAACCCGGTCGCGGGTTGACGGGTCGGCGACGGCCGACCCACCGGCGAGCCCGACAGGCGCCGGCTGGCGCCCCGAGAGCCCCGCCACGTTTTTCACAACGCCAACGTTACGTAATTCGCCGGAGGCCTGCAAACTCGGGGTCCGGTGATCCAAAACACCGTTGTGGCGAAGCCGCCCGAGGAGGCACCACTACGATGCGTAGGATTTGCGCCGTGACTGTCGCCGCCCGGTTCCCGGTCTCCACCACCATGCTTCGCCGGCTGGCGTTCGCCAACATTCTCGCGAACGTGCTGATCGTCGTTACCGGCGGGGCCGTCCGGCTGACCGCCTCCGGCCTGGGCTGCCCCACCTGGCCCCGATGTACCGACACGTCGTACACGGCAACGCCCGAAATGGGCCTGCACGGGGCGATCGAATTCGGCAACCGGCTGCTCACCTTCGTGGTCGGCATCGTCGCCATCGCCGTGGTGGTGGCCGTCCTGCTACACCGACCACGCCGACGCGGCCTGCTGCCACTCGCGGTCGCGGTCCTGCTCGGCATCCCGGCGCAGGCCGTGATCGGTGGGATCACCGTCCGCACCAATCTCAACCCGTGGGTGGTCGGGCTGCACTTCCTCGCCTCGATGGTCGTCATCGCCCTCGCGTACGCCCTCTGGCGGCGGATCGCGGAACCGGACGGCCCGACCGTGCCGGTGGTGCCCGGGCCGCTGCGCACCCTCGCGGTGATCACCACCGTGGTCTGCGTGGCGGTACTCGTGGTCGGCACCTGGGTCACCGGCAGCGGCCCACACGCCGGTGACGGCGGGGCGGCCCGCAACGGCCTCGACCCCGAGCAGCTCTCCCAGATCCACGCCGATGGCGTGTTCCTGCTGATCGGCCTCTCGGTGGCCCTGGTCTTCGCGTTCCGGGCGGTCGGCGCCGCCGGCCCCGCCCGGGCCGCGCTGGTGTTGGTCGGGGTGGAGGCCGGGCAGGGCGTGATCGGCTACGTGCAGTACTTCACCAACCTGCCAGCGCTGCTCGTCGGCGCCCACATGCTCGGCTCCTGCCTGGTGCTGCTGGCCACCCTCGCGGTGCTTCGGTCGACCCGGGAGCGCCGGCCGGAAACCGACCCCACCCCGAGCGCCACCACCGCCGGCGACACCACGACCGAGCCCTCGGTCCCCGTTCCCGCCTGAGCCGTCGACCCCCGGGGTCGAGCCTGAGCCGTCGACCCCCGGGGTCGAGCCTGAGCCGTCGGCCCCGCCCGAGCCTGAGCCGTCGGCCCCGTTCGGACCGCCCTGGCATGCTCCCCCAACGCCAACGTCGTCGGACGCGAAACCGCGTCCGACGACGTTGAGCGAGGATGTTCAGGGTTGGTTTTGCAGGCGGGTCAGGATGGCATCCGCGAGACGATCCGGGGCGCCGTCGGCGTACCCGAGGAAGAGTGACGGCTCGGTCAGTTCCAGCTCGACCAGGAGCGGCACCTCGCCCTCGCCCGGAATCAGGTCGACCCGGGCGTAGAGCAGCCGCTCCGGTCCGCCCGGAATCTCGGCGAGGATCTTCTCCGCCAACGCCACCTGCTCCGGGGTCGCGGCGCGGGGGGTGATCTGCTCGGTTTTACGGGGCTCCTCCGGCCCCAGGTCCGGGCCGGTCAGCATCGCGCCCTTACGGATCGCGTGGCTGAAACGCAGGCCGTCGGGGCCAGCAAGGAAGAGCAACGCGGTCTCCCCGTCGGTGTCAACGGCGGAGAGGTACGGCTGCACCATGGTCACTCGCCCGTCCGCGCCGATGCGCCGCACATGTGCCTGGGCGAGTTCCCGGTGCTCGGGGTCGGCCAGGTCGTACCGGCCGGTGTCCCGACTGTCCGCGCCGACCGAGGGCTTGATGACGAACTGCCCACGCTCCGCGGGGAGCGACCACTGCTGCCCCGGTTCGATCCAGGAGGTGGGGACGACGGCCACTCCCGCGGCGGAGAGCTGCTCGAGGTAGCGCTTGTCGGTGTTCCAGCGGACGATGTCCGCCGGGTTGGCCAGCGCCGGCACCGTCGCCGCCCAGGCGACGAAGGCATCCCGGCGGGCGGTGTAGTCCCACGGCGAGCGGAGGACCACCAGGTCATAACCCGCCCAGTCCACGCCGGGATCATCCCAGATCACCGCCTCGGCGGTGATGCCGCGAGCCGCGAGCGGCGCGTGGACGAGGCGGTCGTCACTCTCAAGGTCAGGAAAGGCCGCGCAGGTCACGATGGCGACCCGGGGCTCCCGCCGGGCCGACTCGGGCGAAGTGATCACCATGGCCGGGAGCCTAACGAGCCATCGTGCGTCGGGCCATCGACCGCCAGAGATCATTACTCGGACGCATCTGGTCCATCAGTTCACGCTCCCACGCGTTCTCGACGGTGACGCCCGCCTTGGCGCACGCCTGCCGCGCGACGACGGTGTCGTCGGCGAACTGGTCGCCCCAGACTCCGTCGGAGCCGACGAGGACGATGCGCGCACCACGCTTGCCGACATACTCGATGACCGCCTTCGCCCCACCATGCCCGGCGGCGAACGACTTGATGCCGGCCACCAGGCCGCTGGGGGCCGGACCGTTGGCGGCCTGCTCGGCCGTCAGCGTCGTATCGGAACGATCTGCCATGACGCGAAGCCTAAGCAGAGTTCCCCCCATGCGGGCGAGTTCGGTGAACCTTTTGTGATGCCAGTTACCCCGAAAGCGTGACCAGAGATGCCCCTTTTGACCCGATTTACCTGCATAATTTTCGCATTAACGGCCAGGGGATTTCCAAAACATAAACCAGGGTGACGGATTTCCGACCAACCAGGGATTCCCGCAGATCAATGACGAAACCCGACAAAACCCAATATCTTCGCCCCCGACCAGGGCAGGACGGTCAGATCACCGCGTCCAGCGCAACCGCCGCGAAGACAACGGTCAGGTAGGTGGTGGACCAGTGGAACAGCCGCATCGGCTTGACCGCCTCCCCCCGCGCCGCCCGACGGCACAGCCGGTGCGCCTCGACCAGGAAGATGACCCCCACGACGAGGGTCGGCAGCCCGTAGACCGGCCCGATCCCCGCCCCGAGCGGCCAGGCCACCAGCGACACCAGCACCGTCAGCCAGGCGAAGACGAGAATCTCGGCGTTGACCCGCCGGGTGGACGCCACCACCGGCAGCATCGGGATGCCCGCCCGGGCGTAGTCGTCCTTGTATTTCATCGCCAGCGGATAGAAGTGCGGCATCTGCCAGAAGAAGACGACCCCGAAGAGCGCCCAGGCGGCCGGCGCGAGGGAACCGGTCACCGCGGCCCAGCCGATCAACACCGGCGCCGCCCCACAGGCCCCGCCCCAGAAGGTGTTCGCCGTGGTGGTGCGCTTGAGCCAGGCGGTGTAGACCAGGTCGTAATAGAGAATCGCGGCCAGTGTCAACCCGGCGGCCAACGCATTGGTGAAGACGGCCAGCAAGGTGACCGAGACCACTGCCAGCACCAGGCCGAAGATCAATGCGTTCCGCGGTGTGACGGTGTGCGCCGGCAGCGGGCGACGCTTGGTGCGCCGCATCACCTGATCGATATCACGGTCGATGTAGCAGTTCAGGACGCTCGCCGCGCCGGCCGCCAGCGACCCGCCGACCAGCACCACCGCCATCAGCCAAAGCGACGGCAGACCGCCGTGCGCGAGCATCATCGCCGGCACGGTGGTAACCAGCAGCAGCTCCACGATCCGCGGCTTGGTCAACGCCACGTACGCCGCGACCACCGCCCGCAGGTCCCGCCGCGAGCCGACCGCCCCATCCCCCGTCGTGCTGACCGACTGCCCGGCGGTGTCGCTGACGGGGCGCTCGGTGATCATGCTCACGGATGCCACCTTCCGGCATGGGCGGGGGAGGTCGGAATGATCGGGCCCCACTCCGGGACCATCACCGCCCCACCCTACGCGCCGCCGTAATGGCTGCCCTGCTGACCCAGCAACGGTGCGGGGCGTCACACCCGTACGCGACTAAGCGGCCGGAACCGGGAGAACAGCATGCACGGATCCCCGGGCGGACGTTTAGGACCGCTCGATAGGGTCACCGGTGAGGGTTCCGCCCATCTGCCGAGGAGCACACCGAACGTGGCTGACAACCGACCCGAGCTTCCTGCACTCAACTGGTCCGACCTCGACCGTCGGGCGGTCGACACGGTCCGCGTACTGGCCATGGATGCCGTCGAGAAATCCGGCAACGGCCATCCCGGCACCGCGATGAGCCTGGCGCCCGCGGCCTACCTACTCTTCAACCGGGTCATGCGCCACAACCCCGCCGACCCGACCTGGCCCGGCCGGGACCGCTTCGTCCTCTCCGCCGGGCACTCCAGCCTCAGCCTCTACATCCAGCTCTACTTCTCCGGCTACCCGATGAGCCTCGCCGACCTGGAAGGGCTGCGGCAGTGGGGCTCCCTCACCCCCGGCCACCCCGAGTACGGGCACACCCCGGGAGTGGAGACCACCACCGGCCCGCTCGGGCAGGGCCTGGGCAACGCGGTCGGAATGGCGATGGCCGCCCGCCGGGAACGCGGATTGTTCGACCCCGAGCCGGCGCGCGGCACCTCGCCCTTCGACCACGACATCTGGTGCATCGCCTCCGACGGCGACATCGAGGAGGGGATCAGCCACGAGGTCAGCGCCCTCGCAGCGCACCAGCAACTGGGCAACCTCTGCGTGATCTACGACGACAACGAGATCTCGATCGAGGACGACACCCGGATCGCCAAGAGCGAGGACGTCACAGCCCGCTACAAGGCGTACGGGTGGCACGTGCAGACCGTCGACTGGCGGCGCGGCGACGCCGACGCCGACGACTACCACGAGGATGTGGCCACGCTGTACCGGGCGTTCCTGGCGGCCAGGGCAGAGAACGGCCGGCCGTCGTTCATCGCGCTGCGCACCATCATCGGCTGGCCAGCACCGAACAAGCGGAACACCGGCAAAATCCACGGTGCGGCGCTCGGCGCCGACGAGGTCGCGGCGACCAAGGAACTCCTCGGCTTCGACCCGGAGCGCACCTTCGAGGTCGACGAGGACGTCCTCAAGCACGCCCGCCAGGCACTGGAACGTGGCATCGCCGCCCAACACGAATGGACCGAGACCTTCGCGGCCTGGGGGCGGGCGAACCCGGAACGCCGGACGCTCTGGGACCGGCTGGCCACCCGGACCCTGCCGGCAGACTGGACGGACGCCCTACCCACGTTCCCCGCCGACGCCAAGGGCCTCGCCACCCGCGCGGCCTCCGGCAAGGTCCTCGCCGCGCTCGCACCGGTGCTGCCGGAGTTGTGGGGCGGCTCGGCCGACCTGGCGGACAGCAACAACACCACCATGAAGGGCGAGCCGTCCTTCATCCCGGCCGAGCACGCCACCAAGGACTTCCCGGGCAACGAGTACGGCCGAACGCTGCACTTCGGCATCCGTGAGCACGCGATGGCCGCCATCCTCAACGGAATCGCACTGCACGGTGGCACCCGCCCGTACGGCGGCACCTTCCTCGTCTTCAGCGACTACATGCGCCCGTCGGTGCGGCTCGCGGCGATGATGAAGCTGCCGGTGACCTACGTCTGGACGCACGACTCGATCGGCCTCGGTGAGGACGGTCCGACCCACCAGCCGGTGGAGCACCTCACCTCGCTGCGGGCGGTCCCCGGCCTGGACGTGGTACGCCCCGCCGACGCGAACGAGACCGCCTGGGCGTGGCGGCAGGTCCTGACGCACACCGACCGACCGGCCGCGTTGGCGCTGAGCCGCCAGCCGTTGCCGACCCTGGATCGGTCCGTGCTCAACAGCGCGGAAGGGGTGGCCCGCGGCGGGTACGTGCTGGCCGAGGCCGGCGGCGGCAAGCCGCAGGTGATCCTCATCGGCACCGGCTCGGAGGTGCAGCTCTGCCTCACCGCCCGGGAGCGGCTGGAGGCCGACGGCACCCCCACCCGAGTCGTCTCCATGCCCTGCCAGGAGTGGTTCCGGGCCCAGGACGAGGCGTACCGGGAATCGGTCCTACCCCGTGGGGTGCGGGCACGGGTGAGCGTGGAGGCGGGTGTCGCGATGTCCTGGCGGGCCTTCGTCGGTGACTGCGGCGAGACCATCAGCCTGGAGCACTTCGGGGCGAGCGCCCCGCACACCGTGCTCTTCGAGGAGTTCGGTTTCACCCCGGACCGGATCGTGGGTGCGGCGCACGCCGCACTGACCCGGGTCGGCGACATCACCGGTAATCCGACCGGCAACTGAGGGGAGCGCGACGGCATGACGGACAGGCTGGGTGAGCTCACCGCCGCGGGTGTGGCGGTCTGGCTCGATGACCTTTCGCGGACGCGACTCAGCTCCGGCGAGCTGGACCGGCTGCGCCGGGAGAAGCACCTGGTCGGGGTGACCACCAACCCGACGATCTTCGCCAAGGCCCTGGGCGACGCCAAGGAGTACGACTGGCAGCTACACGACCTCGCGACGCGCGGGGTGAACGTCGAGGAGGCGGTCCGCACCCTCACCGCGTACGACGTGCGCTGGGCCTGTGACGTGATGCGACCGGCGTACGAGGCGTCGGCGGGAGTGGACGGACGGGTCTCGCTGGAGGTGGACCCGCGGCTGGCGTACGAGACCGCGCAGACCATCGCCGAGGCGCGGGCGCTCTGGTGGCTGGTGGACCGGCCGAACCTGTTCATCAAGATCCCGGCCACCGAGGCCGGATTGCCGGCGATCACCGCCGCCCTGGCCGAGGGGATCAGTGTGAACGTCACCCTGATCTTCGGGCTGGACCGCTACTCGGCGGTCATGGAGGCGTTCCTGACCGGCCTGGAGCGGGCGAAGGCGAACGGCCACGACCTGTCCAGGATCGGCTCGGTGGCGTCCTTCTTCGTCTCCCGGGTCGACACCGAGGTGGACCAGCGGCTGGAGAAGATCGGCGCGGAGCAGGCCAGGGCGCTGCGCGGTCGGGCCGCTATCGCCAACGCCCGACTGGCCTACGAGCGCTACAGCCAGGTCTTCGCCTCTGACCGGTGGCAGGCCCTCGCCGACGCCGGGGCACATCCGCAGCGACCGCTCTGGGCCTCCACCTCGACCAAGAACCCGGACTACCGGGACGTGCTCTACGTCGAGGAACTGATCGCCCCCGGCACCGTCAACACGATGCCGGAACCGGTGATCAACGCCTACGCCGAGCACGGCGAGACCAGCGGCGACACCGTCACCGGCGGCTACGACGAGGCACGGAAGGTCTTCGCGGGCCTGGCGGCGGCCGGGGTTGACCTGACCGACGTGATCGACACCCTGGAGCGCGAGGGGGTGGAGAAGTTCGCGGCGAGCTGGAACGAGCTACTCGAAGGGGTCCGCCGTTCCCTCGCCGCCGCGAACCGGGGCGTCGACCACCCCGGTGACGCCGCCACGAAGAACGCGCGGGCCGCCGAGCAGGCGGGAGGCAACGCGTGAGCGAGCTTCTCGGACCGCCCGTCGAGGCCGCTGCCGGCCTCTCGGTGCGCGGGGCAGACGCGGTTGACCAGGCCGCGGCCGCCTCCACCCGGACCGCGGTAACCACGGCCGGTGTTCCCGGCAAACTGGCGGCGAAGGACCCCACGCTCTGGGGGCCGGAGGCGGAGGCCGAGGCGCGGATCCGGCTGGGTTGGGTCGACACCCACACCCGCAGCCGGGATCTGCTTCCGCAACTCGCCGAGCTGACCTCGGAGCTGGCCGACCTGGATCACGTGGTGCTCTGCGGGATGGGCGGCTCGTCGCTGGCTCCCGAGGTGATCTCCCGGACGCTCGGCCGGCCGCTGACCATCCTGGACACCACCGATCCGGGCCAGCTCCGGGCGACGCTCGCCGACCGCCTGGAGCGGACCGTCGTCGTGGTGGCCAGCAAGTCCGGTTCGACGGTGGAGACCGACAGCCAGCGACGCGCGTACTGGCAGGCGTTCCTCGACGCGGGGATGTCCGAGGCGGAGGCCGGGCGGCACTTCGTGATCGTCACCGACCCGGATTCGCCGCTGGCGGCGACCGCTGCCGAGATGGGCGCGTTCACCGTGCTGGCCGATCCGAATGTCGGCGGGCGCTTCGCCGCGCTGACCGCGTTCGGACTCGTTCCGACGGCGCTGGCCGGGGTCGAGGTGGCCGAGCTACTGGACCAGGCCGAGGCTTTCGCCGGGTCGTTGGCCGGCGAGCGAGACAACCCGGCGCTGGCGCTGGGCGCCGCGCTGGGTGCGGCGGCCACCGCCGGCCGGGACAAGGTGGCGCTGGTCTCGGACGGCAGCGGAATCGACGGGCTCGGTGACTGGGCCGAGCAGTTGATCGCCGAGTCGACCGGAAAGTCCGGGAGCGGCATCCTGCCGGTCGTCGTCGAGTCGCCGACCAGCCCGGGCGCCACCGGCGAGGGCATCCTCACCGTCAGCTACGGCGGGGCGCTGACCGCCGGGGAACTCAGCGGCGGGGAAGGGCCCGGGGGCGCGCCGGACGTGGCGGTCAACGGGCCGTTGGGGGCCCAGTTCCTCGCTTGGGAGTATGCGGTCGCGGTTGCCGGCGTGGTGCTCGGCATCGACGCGTTCAACCAACCGAACGTCACCGAGAGCAAGGAGAACACCAACCGGATCCTGGCCTCGGGCGCGCCGTCGGAGCAGCCGTCCTGCACTGAGGGCGCGATCGAGGTGTACGCCCCGGCGGGTGTACCGGGCGACCTGGCCGGCGCGATGCGCTGGCTGATCGACGGCGTGGATGAGGACGGCTACCTCGCGGTCATGGCGTACCTCGACCGCGGGGCCGATGCCGACGCGGCCCGGCTCCGCTCCGCGTTGGCCGAGGCTCTCAGCCCGCCGGTGACCTTCGGCTGGGGCCCCCGGTTCCTGCATTCCACCGGGCAATATCACAAGGGCGGCCCACAGGTGGGTAGCTTCCTCCAGCTAACCGGTACGGTCGACGTTGATCTGCCGGTGCCCGGGAAGCCGTACAGCTTCGGGGAGTTGCAGGCGGCACAGGCCGCTGGCGACCGGCAGGCCCTGGCTGACCGGAAGCGTCCGGTGCTGCGGCTCCACCTGACCGACCGGTCGGCGGGGGTGACGCAGCTGTTGGAGGCGGCTGGCGCGCTACCCAGGCGACGATGACGGACGAAACAAGGCGGAGCGAGGAGACGGCGTGACCAACCCGTTACGCGACCTGCAGGACCGACGGCTGCCCCGCATCCCGGAACCCTGCGCTCTGGTCATTTTCGGCGTTACCGGGGACCTGGCCCGCAAGAAGTTACTACCCGCGGTGTACGACCTTGCGAACCGAGGGCTGCTGCCCCCGAGCTTCGTCGTGCTCGGCTTCGCCCGCCGGGACTGGGATGACGGCGACTTCGAGTCCGTCGCCCAGGCCGCGGCGAAGGCACACGCCCGCACTCCCTGGCGCGAGGAGGTGTGGGCGCGGCTGGCCGGCAACATCAAGTTCGTCGGCGGGTCATTCGACGAGGACGCCGCCTTCGACCAGTTGGCGGGCACGTTGGACGGGCTACGCCAGTCGCATGGCATTCCCGGCAACGCCGCCTTCTACTTCGCCATCCCCCCGGCGGCCTTCCCGGTGGTGCTCAAGCAGCTCGCCCGCACCGGAATGTCGGATAACGCCAGCTCCAGCGGGTGGCGCCGAGTCGTGGTCGAGAAGCCGTTCGGGCACGATCTGCCCTCGGCGAAGGAACTCAACGACCTGGTGGACGATGTCTTCACCCGTCGGGACGTCTTCCGCATCGACCACTACCTGGGCAAGGAGACAGTCCAGAACATCCTCGCCCTGCGGTTCGCCAACAACCTGTTCGAGCCGTTGTGGAACTCGAGATACGTCGACTCGGTGCAGATCACCATGGCCGAGGATGTGGGGATCGGCACCCGGGCCGGGTTCTACGACACCGCTGGCGCCGCCCGGGACGTACTCCAGAACCATCTCCTGCAGCTGCTCGCGCTGGTGGCGATGGAGGAGCCCACCAGCTTCGCCGCCGACGAGATCCGCGCCGAGAAAATCAAGGTGCTCAAGGCCATCACCCTGCCACCAGATGTGCACCAGGGGACCGTACGCGGCCAGTACCTGCCCGGCTGGGTCGGCGGCGAACGTGCCCTCGGCTACCTGGACGAGCAGGGCGTCCCGGCGGACTCGACCACCGAGACCTACGTCGCGGTGCAGCTTGGCATCCAGAACCGCCGGTGGGCGGGGGTGCCCTTCTACATCCGCGCCGGCAAACGGATGCCCCGCCAGGTGACCGAGGTCGCGGTCATGTTCAAGAAGGCCCCACACCTGCCGTTCAACGACGCCGATGTGAAGTCGCTGGGCAACAACCAACTCGTCATCCGGGTCCAGCCGGACGAGGGCGTGGTCCTCAAGTTCGGCTCCAAGGTGCCCGGGACCGCGATGGAGGTCCGCGACATCGCGATGGACTTCCAGTACGGCGAGGCGTTCACCGAGGCCAGCCCGAAGGCGTACGAACGGTTGGTGCTGGACGTCCTGATCGGCGACCGCACCCTCTTCCCGGACGCCGCCGAGGTCGAGCAGAGCTGGCGGGTGGTGGACCCGCTGGAACAAGCCTGGGCGGGCACGAAACCGGAGCCCTACCGATCCGGTGAGTGGGGTCCCCGCCGCACCGACGAGATGCTGGCCCAGGCGGGCCGCGCCTGGCGGCGGGCGTGACGACCGGGCAACGCGAGCGGACTGGGAGGCAGCGATGATCGGCCTGTGGGACACCACCGGCAACGAGGTGGTCAAGGCGCTCGCTGCCGAGCGGCGCAGCGCCGGCGGGGTGGCCAGTGGCATGGCACTCACCCTGATCGTCGTGGTGGACGAGAAGCGGGTCCGCGAGGCGGAGGCGGCGGCGACGATCGCCTCCGCCGCCCACCCGTGCCGGCTGCTGATCGTGGTTCGTTCCGACGTCGACCGGGATCGAAGCCGGCTGGACGCGGAGATCGTCGTGGGGGGCCGGCTCGGTCCCGGTGAGGCGGTGGTGGCCCGGATGCACGGGCGGCTGGCCCTACACGCCGAGTCGGTGGTGATGCCGCTGCTGGTGCCGGACGTACCGGTGGTGACCTGGTGGCACGCGGACCCGCCGGCCGAGATCGCCACCGACTTCCTGGGCGTGGTGGCCGACCGGCGCATCACCGACGCCGCGCAGGCCGACAACCCGATCGAGGCGCTGCGGCAGCGGGCGCACGACTATGCGCCCGGTGACACCGACCTGGCCTGGACCCGGGTCACGTTGTGGCGCACCCTGGTGGCGGGCGCCTTCGACACCACCGAGGCACGGGTCACCGCGGCGACCGTGGTGGCACCACCGACCGACCCGACGGCCGCGCTGATGCGCGGCTGGCTCGCCGCCCGGCTGGGGATCGATCCCGAGTGGCGGCACACCGACCAGCACTCCCGGATGCATGAGGTGCAATTGCGCTGCGCCAACGGCGACGAGCTGACGCTGACCCGCAACGACAGCATGGCGGTGTTCCGCCGCACCGGCCAGGAGGACCGCCTCCTGCCGCTGGTACGCCGGCCACTCGGCGACGAACTGGCCGAGGAGTTACGCCGACTCGACGCCGACCAGGTGTACGCGGAGGCGCTCGGTGCCGCGGCCGGGCTCTCCGGGCTGGAACGCCGCCCCGCCCAACGGGTACATGTCTGGAAGGACCCGGCCCAGGCCCGGCAGGCCGAGGCGGGGATCACTGCGCACGCGGGGGTCGCGCGGGCATGAGCGAGGCGAGTATCGCGGTCCACGCCGACGCCGAGCTACTGGCGCAGGCGGTGGCCGCCCGGCTACTGGTCCGAATCCTCGATGCGCAGACCGGGCGCGGTCAGGCGTCGGTGGTGTTGACCGGCGGGCGGATCGCCGCCGCCGTCTACCGGGCCTTGGCGGCGCTGCCCGCCCGCGAGGCGGTCGACTGGTCCCGGGTGGACGTCTGGTGGGGCGACGAGCGGTTCCTGCCCGGGGGTGACCCGCAGCGCAACGCGACGCAGGCCCGGGCGGCGCTCCTGGACGCGGTGCCGCTGAACCCGGCCCGGGTGCACCCGATGCCGGCTTCGGACGACCCGGCCGGCAGCGACCCGGAGGAGGCCGCCGCCCGGTACGCGGCGGAGCTGGCCCAGGCGGCCCGCCCCGGCACCGCCGCCCTCCCCCACTTCGACGTGCTCCTGCTGGGGGTGGGCGAGGACGGGCACGTGGCCTCGGTCTTCCCGGAGCATCCGGTGCACTACGAGAGCCGGCCGGTCAGTGCGGTCCGGGGCAGCCCGAAGCCGCCACCGATCCGGACCACCCTGACCCTGCCGACGATCAACACCGCGGAGGAGGTGTGGCTGGTCGCCAGCGGGGCGGACAAAGCCCGCGCGGTCGGCCTGGCGCTGGCGGGCGCGGGACCGGTGCAGCTACCGGCCGCCGGTGTGCGGGGCACCAACCGTACCCTCTGGCTGCTGGATCGCAGCGCCGCCGCCGACCTACCCGCCCGTTTCCGCAGCGTCCGCTGAGCTGCCGCCCGTGGTGGCACCGCGGACGTGGTGCCACCGCGGACGTGGTGCCACCGCGGACGTGGTGCCACCGCGGACGTGGTGGCACCCAGATGTAGCGGCACCGCGGACGTGGTGGCACCTGCGGCGGGATGGGGAAAACGAACCGCGCGCGGCTCGTCCGAAGACGAACCGCGCGCGGTGGTGACGCGAGGCGCTGGGCTCAGCCGATGCTGGACTGCTGAAGTCGCAACCAGAGCCCAAGACCGACGATGCAGGCGAACCAGACAATGCCCACCAGCACGGTGTAGCGGTCCAGGTTCTTCTCGGCGACCGACGACCCAGCCAGGCTGGAGCTGACCCCGCCGCCGAACATGCTGGACATCCCACCGCCCTTACCCCGGTGTAGCAGGATCAGCAGGGTGAGCATGACGCTCGTAATGACCAGCAACACGATCAACGTGTACGCGAACCAGATCGGCATGGCGGGGGACAGTCCTCTCGTTGCGATCCTCGCCCGAGCAGAACGGGCACGGTGGCACCGACCGGCGGACGGGCGGAGTCAAGGATAGCGAAGCGGTCAGCCGGTGGTGTGCTCCGGGAACCGGCAGATCTTCGCGAACTCCTCAGCGTCCAGGCTGGCGCCGCCGACAAGGGCACCATCCACGTCTGGCTGAGCCATGATGGCGGCCACGTTCGACGACTTGACCGACCCGCCGTACAGGATCCGCACCTGGTCGGCCGTCTCCTGGCCGAACTGCCCGGCAAGGCGCTGACGGAGCGCCCCGCAGACCTCCTGGGCGTCCTCCGGGGTGGCCGTCTTGCCGGTGCCGATCGCCCAGACCGGCTCGTACGCGACGACAACCTGGGTCACCTGCTCGGCGGAGAGCCCCTTGAGGGCGGCGTCGAGCTGGTCGTTGCAGTGCGCCACCTGGCCGCCCTGCTCCCGAACGTCCAGCCCCTCCCCCACGCAGAGGATCGGGGCGAGGCCATGGGTGAGCGCCGCCTGCACCTTCGCGTTGACGACCGCGTCATCCTCGCGGTGGTTCGCCCGCCGCTCGGAGTGGCCGACCGCCACGTAGGTGCAGCCCAGCTTCGTCAGCATCGGACCGGCGATGTCACCGGTGTGCGCTCCCGATGCGTGCGGCGAGAGGTCCTGCGCGCCGTAACCCACCAGCAGCTTGTCCCCGTCCACGGCGGTCTGCACCGTCCGCAGGTCGGTGAACGGCGGTAGCACCACCGTCTCGACGTCGGTGAGCTGCTCCGCGGTGAGGCTCGCGGCGAGCTTCTGCACCAGCAGGTTCGCCTCGAGATGGTTGAGGTTCATCTTCCAGTTGCCGGCCATCAGCGGCCGGCGGGTGGGGTTGGCCATTCAGCTCTCCAAGGCCGCGATGCCGGGGAGGGTCTTGCCCTCCAGGTACTCAAGACTGGCGCCGCCACCGGTGGAGATGTGGCTGAACGCCTGCTCGTCGAGGCCGAGCGCCCGCACCGCGGCGGCGGAGTCGCCGCCACCGACCACGGTGAACGCGTCCGACTTCGCGATCGCCTCGGCGACACCGCGGGTGCCGTGCGCGAAGGCCGCCATCTCGAACACGCCCATCGGGCCGTTCCAGAAGATCGTCCGAGCGTCCCGCAGCGCGGCGGCGAAACCAGCCACCGTCTCCGGGCCGATGTCGAGCCCGACCCGCTTGCTGGGGATCCCGTCGGCCCGCACCGTGTCGTGCGGGGCGTCCGGGGCGAACGCGTCCGCCGCCACCACGTCAACCGGCAGCATGATCTTGCCGTCGGCGCGGTCCAGCAGACTCCGGCAGGTCTCGACCATCTCCTCCTCCAGCAGCGAGGAGCCCACCTCGTGGCCCTGCGCCTTCAGGAAGGTGAAACACATGCCGCCGCCGACCAGCAGCCGGTCGACCTTCGGCAGCAACGCCTCGATCACCGCCAGCTTGTCGGAGACCTTCGACCCACCGAGCACCACCACGTACGGGCGGTCCGGCTCCCCGGCGAGGGTGCCGAGCACCTCCACCTCGCGCAGCACCAGCCGGCCCGCCACGTGCGGCAGCCGGGCCGGCACGTCGTACACGCTGGCGTGCCGACGGTGCACCGCGCCGAACGCGTCGTCCACGTACGCGTCGGCGAGCGCGGCGAGCTGGTCGGCGAAGGCGCCCCGCTCCGCCTCGTCCTTGCTGGTCTCACCCGGGTTGAACCGCAGGTTCTCCAGCAGGGCGACCTGGCCGTCGGCGAGGCCCGCCACCGTGGACCGGGCCGAGTCGCCAACCGTGTCCTCGGCGAAGTGCACCGGTGCACCGAGCAGCTCACCGAGCCGCCCGGCGACCGGACGCAGGCTGAACGCCGGGTCGGGGCTGCCCTTCGGCCGCCCCAGGTGGGAGCAGACGACCACCTTCGCGCCGGCTTGGACCAGCGCGCCCAGGGTCGGCAGCACGGCCCGGATCCGGCCGTCGTCGGTGATCTGACCAGTCTGCTTGTCGAGCGGGACGTTCAGGTCCGCGCGGACCAACACCCGCCGACCCGTTACCTCCTCGGCGAGCAGGTCGTCGAGGGTGCGGATAGTCACCGGACCGACCTTCCCTTCGTCACCAGGCCCCCCGCGAGCTGCCTACGCGCACTCACAGCGACTGACCCACCAGCTTCACGAGGTCCACCAGGCGGTTCGAGTAGCCCCACTCGTTGTCGTACCAGCCGACGATCTTGACCTGGTTGCCGATCACTTTGGTCAGCGGGGCGTCGAAGATGCAGGACGCCGGGTCGGTGACGATGTCGGCCGAGACGATCGGGTCCTCGTTGTAGGACAGGACGCCGTTGAGCGGGCCGTTGGCGGCCGCCTTCATCGCGGCGTTGACCTCGTCCACCGTGGTCTCCCGGCCGACGGTGACGGTCAGGTCGGTGGCGGACCCGGTCGGGATCGGCACCCGCAGCGCGTAGCCGTCCAGCCGGCCCTTGAGCTCCGGCAGCACCAGGCCGATCGCCTTCGCCGCACCGGTGGAGGTCGGCACGATGTTCAGCGCGGCGGCACGGGCGCGACGCAGGTCCTTGTGCGGAGCGTCCTGGAGGTTCTGGTCCTGGGTGTAGGCGTGGATGGTGGTCATCAGACCCTGCTCGATGCCGAACGTGTCCTGCAGGACCTTCACCATCGGCGCCAGGCAGTTGGTGGTGCAGGAGGCGTTGGAGATGACGGTGTGCTTGGCCGGGTCGTACTCCGCGTGGTTGACGCCCATCACCACGGTGACGTCTTCGTTCTTCGCCGGCGCGGAGATGATCACCTTCTTGGCGCCGCCGTCGACGTGCGCCTTCGCCTTGGTGGCGTCGGTGAACAGGCCGGTGGACTCGATGACCACGTCCACGCCCAGCTCGCCCCAGGGCAGGTTCGCCGGGTCCTTCTCGGCGTACACCTTGATGCTCTTGCCGCCCACGGTGATCTCGTCCGCGCTGGCCTTCACCTCGTGCGGCAGCCGGCCGAGAATGCTGTCGTACTTGACAAGGTGGGCGAGCGTCGCGTTGTCGGTCAGGTCGTTGACCGCCACGATCTCGATGTCAGCGCCGGACGCCAGTACTGCCCGGAAGAAGTTACGGCCGATCCGGCCGAAGCCGTTGATGCCAACCCGGATGGTCACAGGTCCCATCTCCTCGCGTTCTAGTCCGCCGGCGTGATGACCCACGGGCCGGCGACGAGTCTGCGCCAGCCGGTGGAACCGGCCGTTTGACGGTTCATCTCGGCCGCCCCGCCGCGGTCCGAGGGACCGACCGCCCGAGGCGGTGCGCACGGCGAGGAATGCCGAGTGCCGGCTCCCTTGCCGTACGCAGCGACCCTATCCGAGCATGGGGGGTCTTGCTCCGGCGGGTGGTTCCCGCCGCCGTCCTATCAGACCACGAGCATGTCCGGCGTGACTGCCGCTTCGGTATCCGGGATGCCGAGATCGCGGGCTCGCTTGTCGGCGAGCGCGAGCAGCCGCCGGATCCGGCCGGCGATCGCATCCTTGGTCAACGGCGGGTCGGCAAGGGTGCCCAGCTCCTCCAGCGATGCCTGGCGGTGTTCCAGCCGCAGCCGCCCGGCCGAGGTCAGGTGGTGCGGCGCGTCGTCGGCGAGGATCTCCAGGGCACGGGTGACCCGGGCGGCGGCGGCGACCGCCGCCCGCGCCGACCGACGCAGGTTCGCGTCGTCGAAGTTCGCCAACCGGTTCGCGGTGGCCCGCACCTCCCGCCGGACCCGACGTTCCTCCCAGGCCAGCACGCTGGCGTGGGCACCGATCCGGGTGAGTAGGGCGGCGATGGCGTCGCCGTCCTTGACGACCACCCGGTCCACCCCGCGCACCTCGCGGTTCTTCGCGGCGATGCCGATCCGGCGGGCCGCGCCGACCAGGGCGAGAGCCGACTCCGGGCCGGGGCAGGTGATCTCCATCGCACTGGAGCGACCCGGCTCGGTCAGCGAACCGTGTGCCATGAACGCGCCGCGCCACGCCGAGACCGCGCAGCAGACGTTGGCGGCCACCACATGCGGTGGCAGGCCCCGCACCGGACGACCGCGGACATCGAGCAGGCCGGTCTGCCGGGCCAGGAACTCCCCGTCCTTGACCACCCGCACGATGAAGTGACTGCCCTTGCGCAGGCCGCCGGAGGCGAGGACGTGGATCTCGCTGGGGTAGCCGTAGACATCGGCGATCTCCCGCCGCAGCCGCCGGGCCACCGCCCCGGTATCCAGCTCGGCCTCCACAACCACCCGACCGGAGACGATGTGCAACCCACCGGCGAAGCGCAGCAGCGCCGCCATCTCCGCCCGCCGGCAGCAGGGCTTGGGCACGTCAACCCGGCTCAGCTCGTCCTTGACCGCCGCCGTCATCGCCATTGTGCGTCCTCTCACGGACCGGTTCCGGCGTGTCGCCGGAGATTACGTACGTGTCTAACGAGCGGCGCCCAGGACCGGCACCAAAGCAGCGGCGAGAGCCGCCGAATCATGACAGGGCGTGCCGTCGTTGACCGCAACCGGGGCGAGGATCAGCCGAGCGCCCAGCGATTCTGCCGCACGCTCGACCGGCTCGGGGTCACCCACCGCCTTGACGTCTCCGAGCACGCAGTCGACCCGCAGCTTCGGCAGGTACCACCGCAGCTCGGCCAGGTGATCGGCGACAGAGAGCCCGAACGTCTCCTTCTCGGCGGCCAGGTTGAGGGTGACCAGCCGACGGGCGGGGCTTGCGGCGATGGCCGCGGACAGCTCCGGCACCAGCAGGTGCGGCAGTACGCTGGTATACCAACTGCCCGGGCCGAAGAGGAGCCAGTCGGCGGTGCCGATGGCGGCCAACGCCTCGGGGCAGGCCGCCGGCGCCTCCGGGTTCAGCCGCAGCGACTCGACCCGACCGGTGGTGACGGCCACCTGATGCTGGCCGCTGACGATGCTGACCTCCGCCGGCCGGCCGGGGTCAACGCCCCGGACCCGCGCCTCGATCCCGACCGGCTCGCAGGACATCGGCAGCACCCGCCCGACCGTGCCCAACATCGCGCCGGCATGCTCCAGCGCCGCCACCGGGTCGCCGAGCAGCTCCATCAGCCCGCAGAGCACGAGATTGCCGACGGCATGGCCGGTCAGTCCGCTCGCGGTGGCCCCCCGGTCGCCGAGCGTGGACGTCGGGATTGTGGCGAAGCGGTGTTGGAAGAGCCCGGCGCTGCGCTGCGTGGCGGGATGATCTCCGGCCAGCGCGACGAGCGCTTGCCGCAGGTCCCCTGGCGGCAGGCCGCCCCGCTCCGCCCGCAGCCGGCCGCTGGACCCGCCGTCGTCGCCGACCGTCACCACCGCGGTCAGATCAAGGTCGAGTTCGGGAGCGCAGCGCCGCAGTGCCCGCAGCGAAGCGGAGAGTCCGTGCCCACCGCCGAAGGTGACCACCCGGATAGCCGTCACTCTCGCCCCAGGTCACGGTGCTGCGCGTTGACGGCGAGGCCGGTCTGACGCAGCCGCACGGCCAGCTCCTCGGCGATGGCGACACTGCGGTGCTTGCCACCGGTACAGCCGACGGCGGCGGTCAGATACCGCTTACCCTCCCGCTCGAAACCAGCGGTGGTGGCATTGATCAGGTCGGCGTAGGTCGCCACGAAATCCTCGGCGCCCTCCTGGCCCAACACGTACGAGCTGACCGCCGCCGCCTGCCCGGTGTGCTCGCGCAGTTCCGGAACCCAGTACGGGTTCGGCAGGAACCGGGCGTCGCAGACGAAGTCGGCATCCGGCGGCACGCCGTACTTGAAACCGAAGGAGACCACAGTCACCCGCAGCCGGCGGGCGTCCTCGGCACCGAAGAGCTCCTCGATCCGCCGACGCAGCTGGTTGACGTTGAGGTGGCTGGTGTCGAGGAACACATCGGCCTGGTCGCGAGCCCCCTCCAGCAGTCCGCGCTCGACCGCGATGCCGTCCGCGAGCCGCCCCTCCCCCTGCAAGGGGTGCGAACGCCGGACGCTCTCAAAACGCCGGATCAACACCTCGTCGTCGGCGTCGACGAAGACCACCCGCGGGGCGAAGCCCCGCTCCTTGAGCTCCCGGATCGCACCGGCCAGGTCGGTGGAGAACGCCCGGGAGCGCACATCCAGCACCATCGCCGTACGCCGGGCGGCGCCACCGGCCTTCACCGCCAGCTCGGCCATGTCCAGCATCAGCGCCTGGGGCAGGTTGTCGACCACGTAGTAGCCGACGTTCTCCAGGGCCCGGGCAACAGTGCTGCGCCCACCGCCGGAGACCCCGGTCACCACCACGAGCGTGGTGTCGGTGCCCGACGGGTCAAGCCCATCCGGCACGCTCGGCTGCCCCTCGATCACCTGGTACCCCCAACCTGTGACACCGCGCCCCGAACTGGGCCACGGGTTCGAAGAGCGACTCTAACCCGCCGAACCACCCAGATCTCCCGCGTCACATTCCCGACACCGGGACAGCTCGCCCAGCATCGACCACCAGACTTCTGCGCCCGCGACAATCGCAGGTCGCCCCGGCCGGTGGGTTGACGTAATGCCGTCCGGGTATCAGCTGGCCGGCCAGGGCTACCACCAGTCCGAACGGCCGATTCAGCCGATCCATTTCCACAGCTCGAAATGAGCCACGAAGCTGAGCAACAGCAGCGCTCCGGCAGCGCTGAGAATCGACGACCACAGCTCGGCGGCCTGCCGCATCAACCACCCGCCGGCGGCCTCCAACAGTTGCCGTATCCGGTCGCCCAGCACCCGGTAGGCCACCAGCATCAGTAGGGGTGGCAGCACCATGACACCGTTGTACGCGGTCAGCAGCGCCACCGCCTCCGGCACTGATGTGTCCGCGCCGACCAGGATTCCGATCGCCCCGAGGTAGGGCAGCGCGGGCCGAACTCGGCCACCGTCACCACCACGCCCAGGAGCGCGATCGCCCCATAGGAGTGGGAGCGGGGCCGCTTCGGTGTGGGGCTGGCCCGGCGGCGACGACGCTCGGTCAACCAGCCGTAGATCAGCAGAGCCGCTCCCACCGCACCCTGCAGCACATAGCCGGCATCACTGCCGAGGAAACCGCTCACCCGGTGGAAAGTGGACTCCGCACCCAGGAAGAGCAGCAGGCCCAGGGTGAGATAGGCGGAGAAGATCGCGCCCACATACACCAGGACCCGTGGGACGTACGGCTTCGTCGACAGCAGCAGATAGACGGTTACCGCGAGAGCCGACGGGTTAAGGCTGTCCAGTAGAGCGAGGCCGAAGAGACCGGTGATCATCAAGATCTCCACGTCATGGCGGGTGCCTACCCAGTGGAGGAACTAGGGGCCGGAAGACGGCCATTGTAGGACCGTGCCCCAGCCCGACACCGGCCTCCTCGCGCACCCCCGTCAATAGCGCAACACCATGCCGCCGGCCGATCGCGCCCGCCTCGTTGGCAGGCTGGTCCACCTCAAACCGGCGGGAGGAATCAGCGGCCTTTCGTGGTCAGCCGCGCGGCGCGCTCCGCAGCCCGGCAACGAAGGACGCCCAGGCGAGGGGCCCGAAGACCAGCACCGGCCCAGCCGGATCCTTCGAGTCCCGGACTGCCAGCCCTTCACCCAGCCCAGCTACCTCGACACAATCAGACCCATTGGCGCTGCTGCGGGAACTCTTGCACCAGGTCAGAACCGCAGCGTCGGACGTGCTCATCGCAAGGCTCCTCTGGCCAGAACTCAAGGTTGAAGATCAGCGGCCACCATGGCGAGGAAGTCGGCAGACCGGTCGGGATCGAGCGCCTTCGCACGCAGGTGGTCAAAGGCGAGTCTATATCGCGACACCTGCTCGCCTGTTTCGAGCAGGAGTGTGTTGGTGTCGTTGTCGACGTAGACGATGGTCGGGTCGAATGCCGGTTCCGCGTAGTCGAGGATCGTGAAGGCACCACCCATCGAAGCGTGCGCTCCGGCGGAGAAGGGCAAAACCTGCACCTCAACCGCTGGCATCTGGCACGCCTGGATGATGCGCGCCAACTGGGCGGCCATGACTTCCGGTCCGCCGACATGCCGACGCACCGCGGCTTCGTCAAGGACGATCCACAACTTGGGCGGGACATCGCGAGCAAGGAGCACCTTCCGGGCTTGACGTGCCGCGACGACCCGGGCTACCTCCTCCGGATCGGCCGTCGTCCGACCCGCGTGGATGATCGCTTGGGCGTACTCCTCGGTTTGCAGGAGACCGGGAACGTACAGGCTCTGGAAGGTGCTGATGGCGACAGCTTCGGCTTCGAAGCCGACGTAGTCGTCGGGTAGCACGTCACCGTAGGCGCTCCACCAGCCCTTCTGGCGGGCTTGTCGGGCGAGAGCCGTCAGGGTTTCCTGCTCCTCCACGGAAGCCTCGTAGAGGTCGAGGAGTTTACGTAGGCCATCAGCTGAGACCCCGCTGTGCCCCTGCTCGACGCGAATCACCTTTGCCCGGTGCCACCCCACCAGCCGGGCCACCTCGTCAACGGTCAAGCCGCGCTGATCACGCAGTCGACGCAGCTCACGACGAAGCCGGCGGGCGCGAATTGTTGGACTGGCCGAGATCGCCATGGTTGCACCTTTCACGCACACACGGACAACGAACCGGATTGACCTTACACAACACCCAACATTGCCAGTTGCTACGTTGCAACTATCATTGCGACCTGTCACCATTGATGAATCCCGCTACACGGGCCAACTGACCATCGGGAGTAGCAGTGACTGATGACCAGGCGTCGAAGCGGACGTGGCAGGACCGGATCGCGGCCAGGCACTATGCGGACCTCGCCGAGCTTCTCGAGCAGGCGGATGTCTCCGAACGGGTCCGCGCCGCCGTCACGCAGGCGTTGACGGACTCAATCACCTCGACCGCGTACGTCGATGCCCTGGTCGCCCGCTATGCAACCGAGCGCGAGCGGCGCTCGGCGTCGGTGATACCGCCCGCCTGTGTCGCTGACGCGCACCGCCGGTGGACACTGCACCTGACCTACCGAGCCGATGATCTGCCGGCGGCCCGGGACCAGGCGGTCATCTACGTCGAAGGGTTGACGTTGCTACGACCGGAGCTATCGGCAAACACCGTCCTGCTGTCCCGGGCCGATGCCTGGAATCAGGTCGAGCCGCTGTTCTGCGGCCAGCTCGGCCCGGACCGGGAGGTCTGCGCGGATACCCTCGGACATGCCGGCTTCCACCAGGCCGCCGGCCTGGGCGGGTTCCGCTGGGGCGACGGCGACGACGGGTGCGGCCGGTGACCGCGTCGACCTACCCCCGGGTGTCGCCGTGCCGGCACTGCGGCCTGGCGGTGCTCCGGGACAACGATGGCGTCTGGATCCACTCCACTCTCAGCTATGTCTGCCGGGACCGGTACGGCGCGCTGCGGGGCTCCTACGCCAATCCCGAGCCACCGGCCACAACGCGGCTGGGGCCACCATTCGGGGTCCAGCCGGCGAGGTAAGCCAGCAACGCGCCCCGCAGGGCCCGGGCGTGGGCCGGCGCGTCAGGGGCCACTCGTAGACTGCGCCCCATGCCCTCCGCCACCGACCAGCAGCCCGCCGCGCTGGAAACACTGCGGCGCGTCTTCGGCTACGACGCCTTCCGGGGCTTCCAGCAGGAGGTCATCGAGCACCTGGCGGCCGGCGGGGACGCCCTGGTGCTGATGCCCACCGGCGGCGGCAAGTCGCTCTGCTACCAGATTCCGGCGCTGCTGCGGGACGGCGTCGCGGTGGTCGTGTCACCGTTGATCGCGCTGATGCAGGACCAGGTCGACGCGCTGACCGCGGTCGGGGTCCGGGCCGGCTTCCTCAACTCGACGCTGGACCTCGACGCCCGCCGCGCCGTCGAGCGGGCCTTCGTCGCCGGGGAGCTGGATCTGCTCTACCTCGCCCCGGAGGCCCTGGGCACCCGGGGCGTGCAGCACCTGCTCGACCAGGGGCGGATCAGCCTCTTCGCGATCGACGAGGCGCACTGCGTGTCGCAGTGGGGGCACGACTTCCGCCCGGACTACCTGGCCCTGTCGATGCTGCACGAACGCTGGCCGGGGGTGCCACGGGTGGCGTTGACCGCCACCGCGACCAGCGCCACCCGGGACGAGATCGCCACCCGGCTCCAGCTCACCTCGGCCCGGCACTTCGTCGCCAGCTTCGACCGGCCCAACATCCAGTACCGCATCGCGGCGAAGCGCGAGCCGAAGCGGCAGCTGCTGGCCCTGCTCCGGGACGAGCACCCGGGGGACGCCGGCATCATCTACTGCCTCTCCCGGGCCAGCGTGGAGAAGACCGCGGAGTTCCTGGTCGACAACGGAATTGCCGCGTTGCCGTACCACGCCGGCCTGGACGCGGTCACCCGCGCCCGGCACCAGCAACGTTTCCTACGCGAGGACGGCCTGGTCATGGTCGCGACGATCGCCTTCGGGATGGGCATCGACAAGCCGGACGTACGGTTCGTCGCCCACCTGGACCTACCGAAGTCGGTGGAGGGCTACTACCAGGAGACCGGCCGCGCCGGACGGGACGGCCTGCCGGCGACAGCCTGGCTCGCCTACGGTCTGACCGATGTGGTGCAGCAACGCCGGCTGATCGACACCTCGGAGGGGGACCTGGCGCACCGGCGTAACCTCGCCGCCCATCTGGAGGCGATGCTCGCGCTCTGCGAGACGGTCCGCTGCCGCCGGGTGCAGCTGCTGGACTACTTCGGCGAGACCGCCGCCGCCTGCGGCAACTGCGACACCTGCCTGCAGCCGCCCGAGTCGTGGGACGGCACGGTCGCCGCGCAGAAACTCCTCTCCACGGTCTACCGGCTCGACCGGGAACGGAACCAACGCTTCGGCTCCGGGCACTGCGTCGACATCCTGCTCGGCCGCGCCACCGACAAGATCCAGCAGCACCGGCACGACTCCCTGACGGTCTTCGGCATCGGCACCGAGCTGAGCGAGGCGGAGTGGCGGGGGGTGGTCCGGCAGCTGCTCGCCGAGGGGCTGCTGGCGGTCGAGGGAGACTACGGCACCCTGGCCCTGACCGACACCAGCGCGGAGGTGCTGGGTCGGCGCCGCACCGTCATGCTCCGCCGCGAACCGGCCCGGAAGGCCCGACCGGCGAAGCCGCGCGGCGCGGCCACCGTGGTCGCCGAGCTGGCGCCGGCCGCCGCCGAGGCCTTCGAGCGGCTACGCGCCTGGCGGGCCACCACCGCCAAGGAGCAGGGCGTGCCGGCGTACGTGATTTTCCACGACGCCACGCTGCGGCAGATCGCCACCGACGCACCGGCCGCCCTGGCCGACCTGGCCCAGGTCAGTGGCGTCGGAGAGGCGAAGCTGGCGAAGTACGGCGAGCAGGTGCTGGCCGTACTCGCCGACGACGTACCCCCGGCTTGACCAACCGGGGTTGCCCGCTAGTCGGTACCCGGCCGTCGGCTGCGGGGCTGGAATGTTCGGCGCGGTCAGATCGTACGAATCATGACGAGGTCCTCGAGACCAGCGAAACCATGCGTGCGGCTAGTCGCGAGGACCTACCGGGCCGAGCACGGCTGCTGGCCGGCCGGCGACGGTAATCGTCACGCGTTCACCCGCTTGTGCCCGCCGTACCAAATCGCTGGCGTTCTGCCGCATCTCCCGTAGCCCGACCTCGTCCACGTTACCAAACGTAGCACATGTGCTACGATGCGGGATTCAGCTGTTGATCAACCTGAACCGGTGTTGCCGGTCAGCCGGGTGTGTGCAGGTCCCCGCTGGCGTCATCGGCGGTTCAGCCTCAGGCGATGAAGTCCGTCAGCACCGGGGCGAGGGTCTGCGGCGACGGCACGTGCCCCTCGCCGGGCAGCACCCGGTGCGTGCCCTGCGGCAGCGCCGCGGCGGCGGCGCGGGCCACCTCGATCATCCAGTCCGGGCTCTCACCGCCGCTGAGCACCAACGCGGGCACAGAAACCCGGGCGGCGACCTCCACCGGCAGGATGCCACCGCGGCTCAGGTCACCCATGACCGCCGAGTCGTAGGCGAGCGTCGGCGCGAGCGCCACCACGTCGGCCCACCACGGCTCGTGGCGCAGCTCGGCCACCGCCTCCGCCGGCACGCCGGTGGTCTGGAAGAACAGCGCCACCGCGTCGTCGCGTCGATCCTCCGCCAGCAGCGTGGTCAGGGCCTCGGCGTAGTCGCGGGCCTCCTGGCGGTCCTCGTCGGTGTCCGCGCCGAAGGGTGGTTCGTGGAGCACGACCGCCCGGGCCGGCACCCCGGCGGCCGCGGCGTGCAGCACCAGGGCGGCACCGGACGAGTGCCCGTACAGGATGACGTCGGCACTGAGGTCGTTGACGAGGGCGGCGATATCCTCGACCTCCCGCTCGACGGCGTACGGGCTGACGTCGCCGCTGTCGCCGCGACCACGGCGGTCGTAGTTGACGACCGGCAGGTGGGCGCCGAGTCCTTCGGCCAGTTGGCGGGTCTTCGCCCGGTCGCAGGTGGCGCCGCCGACCACGATCAGCGGACCTGCGCCGTGCTCCCCGCAGCGTTCGTACGCGATCACCGTGCCGTCCGCCGATGTCACCTTCAGCATGCCCGTGCCGGACCCTTCTGTCAGAAACGCTCCGATTGACAGGTACTACGTGCGTGGTTCATCTGGCTCCGTCGAGTCGCCGAGTGCGGCGAGGATCGCCTCGGCGGTCCGCTTGCCAACCCCGGGGACCTCGGTGATCTCCTCCACCGAGGCGGCGGAGAGCCGCTTCAGCGAGCCGAAGTGGCGCAGCAGCGCCGTGCGCCGCACCTCGCCGAGCCCCGGCACCCGGTCCAGCGCCGACTCGGTCATCCGCCGGGAACGCCGCTGCCGGTGGAACGTGATGGCGAACCGGTGCGCCTCGTCCCGCACCCGCTGCAGCAGGTAGAGGCCCTCCGAGGTGCGCGGCAGGATGGCCGGGAAGTCGTCGTCGGGCAGCCACACCTCCTCCAGCCGCTTCGCCAGCCCGCACAGCGCCACGTCATCGACGCCCAACTCGGCGAGGGCCTGCGCCGCCGCCGCCACCTGCGGCGCGCCCCCGTCCACCACCACCAGCTGTGGTGGGTAGGCGAACCTGCGTGGCCGGCCGGTGGTCGGATCGACCAGGGTGCCGACCCGCGGCTCGTCGGGCACGCCCGTCCCGGTCGAGGCCGGTACGGACGAAGCCGTCGCGGTCGGGGCCGGCACGGTCGGGGCGACCGGCTCACCGGCCGACTCGACACCGGCCTCCCCCGTCTCGGCCCGGGCGTCCAGGTAACGGGCGAACCGCCGCCGCAGCACCTCCGACATCGCCGAGAGGTCGTCGGTGGCGCCCCGGATGATGAACCGCCGGTACTCGCTCTTGCGCGGCAACCCGTCCTCGAAGACCACCATGCTGGCCACCACGTCGGTGCCCTGGATCTGGGAGATGTCGTAGCACTCGATGCGCAGGGGCGCCGTCTGCAGGCCCAGCGTCTCGGCGATCTCGTCGAGGGCCTTGCTCCGGGTGGTCAGATCACCGGCGCGTTTGAGCTTGTGCCGGGCCAGGGCGTCGGTGGCGTTG
The DNA here is from genome assembly GCF_013416675.1 of Salinispora sp. H7-4. Classification (NCBI taxonomy): domain Bacteria; kingdom Bacillati; phylum Actinomycetota; class Actinomycetes; order Micromonosporales; family Micromonosporaceae; genus Salinispora; species Salinispora sp. H7-4. The sequence goes on along the minus strand of NZ_JABZED010000049.1, from coordinate 61,879 downwards.
CGTGCGACCGTCTCCAGCAGGGCCCGCTTGTCGCCGCGCTGCGGCACCCGCAACGTCACCCGGCTGCCGCGATGGTCGGAGAGCCAGTCGGCGAGCGCCTCGACGTCGGTGGGAAGCTCGGGCACGAGCAGTTCCCGGGGGACATCGGCCTCACCCTGCTCCCCGCCGTACACCTGGGTGCAGAAGTGGTGGACGAGGTCACCGATGGTCAGCTCCTCGGTCTTCTCCACCACCCAGCCGCGCTGCCCGCGGATGCGCCCGTCCCGCACGTGAAACACCTGCACGGCCGCCTCGAGTGGATCATCGGCGAAGGCCACCACGTCGGCGTCGGTGCCGTCGCCGAAGACCACGGTCTGCTTCTCCATCGCCCGGCGCAGGGCGGCCAGATCGTCGCGGAGCCGGGCGGCCCGCTCGAACTCCAGCGCCGCGCTGGCGTCGACCATCTCCCGCTCCAACCGGCGGACCATGAGGTCGGTCCGGCCGCCCATGAAGTCGCAGAAGCCGTCCACGATCGCCCGGTGCTCCTCGGCGGAGACGCTGCCGACACAGGGCGCGGAGCACTTGTCGATGTAGCCCAGCAGACAGGGACGGCCGACCTGACCGGCCCGCTTGAACACCCCCGACGAGCAGGTGCGCGCCGGAAAGACCCGAAGCAGCAGGTCGAGCGTCTCGCGGATCGCCCAGGCGTGCGAGTACGGCCCGAAGTAGCGCACCCCCTTGCGCTTCGACCCCCGCATGACCTGGAGTCGGGGGAACTCCTCGGCGACGGTGACCGCCAGGTACGGGTAGGACTTGTCGTCCCGGTAGCGGACGTTGAACCGCGGATCGTACTGCTTGATCTCGGTGAACTCCTGCTGGAGCGCCTCGACCTCGGTGGCGACGGAGATCCAGTCCACCGATTCGGCGGTGAAGACCATCTGCCGGGTGCGCTGGTGCAGGTTGACCGGGTCGGCGAAGTAGGAGTTGAGCCGGTTACGCAGGTTGCGCGCCTTGCCAACATAGATCACCCGGCCGGTTCCGTCGCGGAACCGGTAGACCCCCGGTGACTCCGGGATCGTGCCGGACGCGGGACGGTAGGACGAGGGATCAGCCACGTTCCGAGCCTAGTCGCCGGCTCCGACAGCCTCCGAGCGCCAATGGGGTGTGGTCAAGCGCCAACGGGGCGGTCGGCGTGGTCGGCCCCGGTCGGGCCGACCACGCCGACCGCTGCAAGTCAGGCGAGCGAGATCTGGTCGCCGTTGACGGTGACATCCCGCGGTGCGAGGGGCTTGGTGGACGGGCCGCTCAGCACCGCGCCGTCCTCGATCGAGAACTTGCTCCCGTGACAGGTGCAGTTGATCGTGCCACCGTCCACGTTCCCCACCGGACAGTTCTGGTGCGGGCAGATCGGGTCGAAGCCCTTGAACTCCCCCGCGGACGGTTGGGTGATGACAACCCCCTGGGCGGCGTAGACGACACCGCCCCCGACCGGGATGTCACTGGTCCGGGCCAGCGACTGGGCTCCCTCCCGATCGCCGCCACCCGGGTCGCCGCTCTCGCTCAACGCCGGGCCGGGGCTGGCCTCGGCTTCGCCGGTGGAGTTGTCGCCGCAGGCGGCCAGGGCCATCGCGGCGCCGACCGCACCCGCACCGGCCAGCACGGCTCGCCGGGTCCGTACGCCGTCGCCGGTGCCGACCCCCGCACCGGTCCCCGTCTGCTCGTCACTCATTCCGCAATCTCCTCGGCCAACGACCGCCGCCATGATGGTGTGCCCCGGTCGGTCCCCCGAAACCAACGCGCCCGGTCGGTTCGCCCGGTCCGCGTCCCGGTGCCACCCGTGCGACCCTACCCGGCCGGCGAGGGTCACCGGCCCGGTCACCTTGGCGCCCTGATCATTCACCGGTCCGTGTCGCCCTCGGGTGACCCGGACCGGTGACGCCGGCCGCTCACCGAGCCTTGACGGCGGTCTTCCGGGGGGCACGGGTCGTCTTCGCCCCGGTCGCGCGGGTCTTCGCCCCGTTGGCCTTGGCCGCCCGGGAGGTGGCCTGCGCCGCGCCCTGCGCCGCACCGTCGAGCTTGAGTACCTGGCGCACAAACTGGCCGGTGTGGCTCTCGGGCACCTCGGCGACCTCCTCCGGGGTGCCGGCGGCGAGGACCGTGCCGCCGCGGTGGCCGCCCTCCGGCCCCATGTCGATGATCCAGTCAGCGGTCTTGATCACGTCGAGGTTGTGCTCGATGGTGATCACCGTGTTGCCCTTGTCGACCAACCCCTCCAGCACCATCAGCAGCTTCCGGATGTCCTCGAAGTGCAGCCCGGTGGTCGGCTCGTCGAGCACGTAGACCGTCCGCCCGGTGGAGCGCTTCTGCAGCTCGGAGGCGAGCTTGACCCGCTGCGCCTCGCCGCCGGAGAGGGTCGGTGCGGGCTGGCCCAGCCGGACGTAGCCGAGCCCCACGTCCACCAGCGTCCGAAGGTGCCGGTGGATGGCCGGAATGGCGGAGAAGAACTCTGCCGCCTCCTCGATCGGCATCTCCAGCACATCCGAGACGGTCTTGCCCTTGTAACGCACCTCCAGGGTCTCCCGGTTGTACCGAGCGCCCTTGCAGACCTCGCACGGCACGTAGACGTCGGGCAGGAAGTTCATCTCGATCTTGAGAGTGCCGTCACCGGAGCAGGCCTCACACCGGCCCCCCTTGACGTTGAACGAGAACCGGCCCGGCCCGTACCCCCGGACCTTGGCCTCGACCGTCTCGGCGAACAGCTTGCGAACGTGATCCCAGACGCCGGTGTAGGTGGCCGGGTTGGACCGCGGGGTGCGTCCGATCGGCGACTGGTCCACCCCGACGACCTTGTCCACGTGTTCCAGACCGGCGACCCGGGTGTGCCGGCCCGGCACCAGCCGCGCCCCGTTGATCTGATTGGCCAGCACCGCGTACAGGATGTCGTTGACCAGGGTCGACTTGCCCGAGCCGCTGACCCCGGTGACGGCGATCAGCTGACCGAGCGGGAACGTCACGGTCAGGTTCCGCAGGTTGTGTTCGCGGGCCCCCCGCACCGTCAGCTCCCGGCCCGGCGTCTGCGGACGGCGCCGCTGCGGCGTCGGGATCTCCTTCCGGCCGGCCAGGTACGCCCCGGTCACCGACTCCGGGTTCTCCAACAGCGCCGGGACCGAGCCGCTGTGCACGATCTGGCCGCCGTGCTCGCCCGCACCCGGGCCGATGTCGACGATCCAGTCCGCCGTCCGGATGGTGTCCTCGTCATGCTCGACAACGATCAACGTGTTGCCGAGCCCGCGCAGGCGCAGCAGCGTCTCGATCAGGCGGTGGTTGTCGCGCTGGTGCAGGCCGATCGACGGCTCGTCCAGCACGTAGAGGACGCCGACCAGGCCGGAACCGATCTGGGTGGCCAGCCGGATACGCTGCGCCTCACCCCCGGAGAGGGTGCCGGCCGGGCGGTCCAGGGAGAGGTAGTCCAGCCCGACGTCGAGCAGGAACCGCAAGCGAGCGTTGATCTCCTTGAGGACCCGTTCGGCGATCAGCCGCTGCCGATCGGTCAACTCGACGCCGGCGAGCAGCTCGGCGCACTCCCCGATGGACATCCCGCACACCTCGGCGATGCTCCGGCCGGCGACGGTGACCGCCAACACCTCCGGCTTGAGCCGGGCACCACCGCAGGCGGCACAGGGCACGTCCCGCATGTAGCCCTCGTACTTCTCCCGGGACCATTCCGACTCGGTATCCGAGTGCCGGCGCTCGATCCACTGCATCACGCCCTCGAAGCCGGTGTAGTACGAACGTTCCCGGCCGTACTTGTTGCGGTACCGCACGTGCACCTGGTCGTCGGCGCCGTGCAGGATCGTCTTCTGGATCCGGGCCGGCAACGCCCGCCACGGCGTGTCGAGATCGAAGTGCTCCGCCTCGCCCAGCGCCTCCAGCAGGCGCAGGAAGTATTCCAGGGTGTGCCCGCCGGACCAGGGCTGGATCGCCCCCTCCCGCAGGGTGCGCTCGGGGTCGGGGATCACCAGCTCCGGGTCGACCTCCTTCTTCGTGCCCAGGCCGGTGCACTCCGGGCACGCGCCGTAGGGGGCGTTGAAGGAGAAGACCCGGGGCTCCAGGTCCTCGATCGCGAGCTGGTGGTCGTTGGGGCAGGCCAGATGCTCCGAGTAGCGGCGCTCCCGCTCCGCGTCGTCCTCGGGCAGGTCGACGAAGTCCAGCAGCACCAGACCGCTGGAGAGCCCGAGCGCCGCCTCGACCGAGTCCGTCAGCCGCTGCTTGGCGGACGGCTTCACGGTGAGCCGGTCGATGACCACCTCGATGGTGTGCTTCTCCTGCTTCTTGAGCTTCGGTGGCTCGGTCAGCGGGTGCACCACCCCGTCCACCCGGGCGCGGGCGTAACCCTTCGCCTGCAGTTCGGCGAAGAGGTCCACATATTCGCCCTTACGACCCCGGACGACCGGCGCGAGCACCATGAACCGGGTGCCCTCCGCCATCGCCAGGACCCGGTCGACGATCTGCTGCGGGGTCTGCCGGGAGATCCGCTCGCCGCAGACCGGGCAGTGCGGCTGGCCGATCCGGGCGAAGAGCAGACGCAGGTAGTCGTAGACCTCAGTGATCGTGCCCACGGTCGACCGGGGGTTACGCGAGGTCGACTTCTGGTCGATGGAGACGGCCGGGCTGAGCCCTTCGATGAAGTCCACATCCGGCTTGTCCATCTGGCCGAGGAACTGCCGCGCGTACGACGACAACGACTCGACGTAGCGCCGCTGCCCCTCGGCGAAGATGGTGTCGAAGGCCAGGCTCGACTTGCCGGAACCGGACAGCCCGGTGAACACGATGAGCGCGTCCCGCGGCAAATCGAGACTGACGTCACGCAAGTTGTGCTCGCGCGCGCCACGGATGATGAGTCGGTCAACCACGGTGCGTGTACTCCCGGGGTGCGGATTGATGGCAGCTGTCGCCCGACGGCCCCACCCGGAAGGTTTGACCCGGATGACGGCCACGCGGTCGCGCTGTGCGGTTGTGTCGCCCATTGGGCAGGGTGGCTACCTGACCACTTGGTCACCTTTGTTACCTGGTTACCTTTGTCACCTGGTTCCCTGGTTACCTTTGGTCCCTGGTTACCTTTGGTCCCTGGCCACCAATGCCGCAAAGAGCGCCTCGGCAAGCCTAGCCCTGGGGTGTGACACTTCCCTTCGTCCGCGCATTCCCCCAGCTCAGTTCGGTCAGCCGGGCGCCACCCGTACCCCCGGGGTCTCCACCACCGCGCCACCGCCCGGCACCGCCACCAGCGCCCGCCCAGCCGAGTCGGGTCGGCCCCGGCCGTCCCCACGCCGGCTCGCCGACGTCGGCAGCGCCACCGCGCCGGACAGCGCGTTCACCAGACTCGACCGGCCCGCCCGGGGCGGGCCGAACAGGCCGAGGGTCCGACCCGGCGCCACCTCCGCACGTAGCGGGTCAAGCCCCGCACCCCGCCGCGCACTGACCGGCAGGACCGGCACCCCCGGCGCCACCGCCGCAACCTGCCGCGCCACCGCAGCCGGATCGGCGACCAGATCGGACTTGGTCAGCACCACCAACGGCCGGGCCCCCGACTCCTGCACGAGCGCCAGCAGGCGCGCGATCCGTCCGAGGTCGGGCTCGGGACGCATCGGCTCGACCACCGCCGTGGCGGTCAGGTTGGCCGCCAGGATCTGCCCGTGCGTCCCGGTGCGGGACGACCGGCCGCCGACCCTGCCGGCGGGTGGGCCCAGCAACGCGGTACGCCGGGGCAGTACCGCCTCGACCGTCACGTGCCGGTCGGGCCAGGTGGCGAGCAGCACCCAGTCACCCACGCACGGCAGGTACGTCCGGTCCCGGGCCGCGGTGGCCAGCACCGCCCCGCCGAGGGTGGCGCGGAGCGGGCCGGCGGCCGTCAGGACGGTGCACACCCCCCGCTCGACCCCGGCCACCCGGCCCGGCTGATAGTCGGCGCGCCGTCGTGCGTCGGACGCCCGGTCGGCGTCCCACCCCAGGGCCGTCAGATCGATGGTCACGAAATCCACTACCTCCTCCGACCTCCCGGCCTCGCGTTGCCGCCGACCGTAGGGCGCACCGCCGGGCACCCGAAACCAATTTCCCCGGCGACGAACGGACGGCCCGACCGCTAGGGTCGGGAAGTGACCTCCGATCCACTGCGGCTGACCGGCGAGGTGGACGACGCCACGGCCCGTCTCCTGCGCACCACGGCGGACCTCGACGAGACGAGCCTGGCCACCGCGTCCCTGCTCCCCGGTTGGACCCGGGGACACGTGCTGGCCCACCTTGCCCGCAACGCCGACGGGTTCGTCAACCTGCTCACCGCCGCCCGCACCGGGGAACCCATCCCGATGTACGCGAGCCCCGCCGCGCGCTCCGCGGACATCGAGGCCGGCGCCGCCCGCCCACCCGCCGCGCACCAGGACGACCTGCGTCGCAGCGCGGAGCGGTTCGCCGAGGCGGTGGCGGCGATGCCGACCCAGGCGTGGGGCGCCACGGTCACCACCCGACGCGGGCCCTGGTCTGCGGCGAACCTCGTCTGGGGCCGCCTCCGCGAAGTCGAGGTGCACCACGTGGACCTGGCCGTCGACTACCTGCCCGCCGACTGGCCGGAGGCGTTCGGCCACCGGCTCCTGCGCGAGGTCGCCACCGGCCTGGCCGGGCGCTCCGACGCGCCGCCGATGGTGCTGCGCTGCGACGGCAGAGCGCACGAACTGGTGGTCGGCGACCGTACCGCCGCCCCCACCGTGAGCGGCGCCGCACCCCACCTCGCCGCCTGGCTGATCGGCCGCAGCCCCGGCACCCGACTCACCGTCACCCCCGACGGCCCGCTACCGACCCCACCCGAATGGATCTGACCGACCAATGACCTACACCGGAGACGTCACCCCCGGCGGCCCGCCGGCCACCCGCGAGTTGGGCCGGCTCACCATCACCAAGGTGTCGGTGGGCCCGATGGACAACAACGCCTACCTGCTGCGCTGCCGGAGCAACGGCGAGCAGGTCCTGGTGGACGCGGCCAACGAGGCGCCCCGGCTACTCGACCTGATCGGCGACGCCGGCCTCGCCACCGTGGTCACCACCCACCAGCACATGGACCACTGGCTGGCGCTCGAGGAGGTGGTGGCCGAGACCGGGGCCCGGCCATTGGCGCACGCCGAGGACGCACCCGGGCTGCCGATCAAGGTGGAGCCCCTCGCCGACGGCGACCGAATCCCGGTCGGCGACTGCACGCTGGAGGTGATTCACCTGCGCGGGCACACCCCCGGCTCAATCGCCCTGCTCTACCAGGACCCATCCGGCACCCCGCACCTGTTCACCGGGGACAGCCTCTTCCCCGGTGGGGTGGGCAACACCCGGCAGGACCCGCAACGCTTCGCTCAGCTTATCGACGATGTCGAGCAGCGCCTCTTCGACCGGCTGCCCGACAACACCTGGTTCTACCCAGGCCACGGCAAGGACAGCACCCTCAGCGCCGAACGGCCCGCCCTGCCCCGGTGGCGAGCCCGCGGCTGGTAATCCACGAATCCCAGAGTCAGCGCGCACCTCGGAAATCACCATCGCCGCATTCGTGGCGCGCGGCACCGCCAACACCACCCGCGGAGTGACCCGCGCCGGCACTTCGCGGGCATCCAGTCTCCCCCACCGTCACTGGTAGCCAGCCCACCCAGGTTGCGGCAGCCCAACAGTGTTTTGCCGACGACCCGAACGGTGCGGCGCCGAACACGGTCAGCCGGGTGGCGGCGAACCCGAGGTACGTCCACCGGCCGGTCTGCACCCTGCTGCCGGAGTCGGTCCTGTCTGGGCCTCGGGGCAACTGTGCCGGATGTTGCAGGTTCAGGCCATATTGACGCTTGTATCCGTAACAGTTTGACAAGCGTAACTTCGAGGGCTTCCGGGACCGTTTGTCGACCCAGTACGCTCCGCCAGCACAAGCCGTAGCAGGTGCGCGGGCTCACATCGAGGCAGGGAGGCTGACGTACTGGTGCGGTCGCTGCCTCGGGCGTGCTCGGGCTCCTGCAACTGGAGGAGGTCTTTAGCCGTGAGGCGTAGTTACGTACGGGCGCTCGGCGCCATTGGATTGTCCGCAGCCCTCATCGGCGCTGCGGGCTGTCAGGCGGAGAAGGACAACACCGCCGGTAGCAGCGACTGCGGTGGCAAGATCGCCATGTTCGGTGCCTACACCGGACCGAACTCGGGTCTGGCGATCCCGGCGCTCAAGAGTGCCCAACTCGCGGTGAAGCAGCACAACGCGGCGAACCCGGACTGCAAGGTGACCCTGCAGGAGTTCGACACCAAGGGTGACCCGACCGAAGCCACGCCGGTCGCGAACAGGGTGGCCGGCGACGCGTCCTTCCTGGGCGTCATCGGTGGTGGGTTCTCCGGTGAGAGCAAGGCGACGATGGCGGTCTACGAGGCGGCCGAGATGGTGATGCTCAGCCCGTCGGCGACCGCGATCGAGTTGACCGCGGGCGGCAACGAGGTGTTCCACCGGGTGGTCGGAAACGACGCCGTCCAGGGTGCCGCCGCTGCCGTCTACCTTCGAGACGTCGTGCAGGCCAAGAAGGTCTTCGTGATCAATGACGGCACCACCTACGGCGCCGGCATCACCGACGAGCTGACCGAGTCCCTCGGTGCGTTGGCGGGCGGCACCGACCAGGTGCAGGAGAAGCAGGTCAACTTCGCCGCCACCATCTCGAAGATCAAGGCTGCCGAGCCGGACGCGATCGCCTACGGCGGCTACACGAACGAGGCCGCTCCGCTGGTGAAACAGATGCGGGAGGCCGGCATCACGACCCCCTTCCTCGGCCTCGACGGAATCTACGACCCGTCCTTCCCGAAGGGCGCCGGAGCCAGCGCCGAAGGTGCGATCATTACCTGCCTGTGTCTGCCGTCAGAAAAGGCAGGCGGCACCTACGCGGCCGACTTCGAAGCGGAGTACGGCGCCCCTCCGGGGCCCTTCGGTGCCGAGGGTTTCGACGCCGCGAACGTGTTGATCGAGGGCCTGGCCGAGGGCAACACCACGCG
>NZ_JABZED010000049.1:5394-52752 GCF_013416675.1 Salinispora sp. H7-4 | reverse complement strand
GTGCGGATCTGCTGGCATGGGTCGACTCGTACGACAAGGAGGGGGTTTCGAAGTCCCTCAAGTTCGATGAGAACGGTGACGTGGACGAGTCCCGGGTGGTGACGTGGGCCTACGAGATCAAGGACGGTGAGCTCACGGCCCAGCAGGAGATCAAGCTAAGCTGAGCCAGGATGACCGTCGCGCGGCCGGGGCTTTCCCCGGCCGCGCGATCAGGTCGGCCCTGACGATCGGCCAGCACCGCGGCGACGCGGGTGGGGGCAAACAAACAGTGCAGCTTCTCGAGCCGTTGCGGCACAAGGAACTTCGGGCGGCGTGGCTGGGACATACGATCAACATTGGGGTCTGCTGCACCGATAGGTGACATCTGAGTTGGCTTGCCCTGTGGGCGGGCTGGAAGGATGTTGCTGTGCCCAAGCCCTACCCCCGAGAGTTCCGTGATGACGTCGTGCGGGTGGCCGTGACCGCGAGCCAGGCGTGACGGTCGAGCAGATCGCGAAGGACTTCGGGGTCCACCCGATGACGTTGTTCAAGTGGCTGCGTCAGGCTGACGTTGACGCGGGAGTCAAACCGGGCATCAGCGGCGGCGAGTCAGCCGAGCTACGCGAGGCCCGCAAGCGGATCCGCCTGTTGGAGCAGGAGAACGAGGTTCTGCGTCGGGCCGCTGCTTACTTGTCGCAGGCGCATCTGCCGGGAAAAGGCTCTACCCGCTCGTGAGCGAGCTGGCCGCCGACGGGATCCCGTCGCGGTGACGTGCCGGGTATTGAACATCGCTCGTCGGCCCTACTACCGGTGGCTCGGTCGGCCCGTCGGTGACGCCGAACTCGTCGCCGCTCATCGCGCGAACGCCCTGGTCGATGCCCACCGCGATGACCCGGAGTTTGGGTACCGGTTCCTGGTCGATGAGACCCGCGCCGCCGGCCAGGCGATGGCGGAGCGCACCGGGTGGAAGATCTGCTCGGACAATGGCTGGTGGAGCGCCTTCGGTAAGCGCAAGAAGCGCGGCAAGGGTGGCACGGTCGGTCCACCGGTTCACGACGACCTCGTGCAACGGGACTTCACCGCCGACGGCCCGAACCGGTTGTGGCTGGCCGACATCACCGAACACCGCACCGGCGAGGGCAAGCTCTACCTGTGCGCGATCAAGGACGTGTGGTCGAGGCGGATCGTCGGCTACTCCATCGACTCACGGATGAAGTCCCGCCTGGCCGTCAACGCGGTGCACAACGCCGTAGCCCGACGCGGCCGGGTGGCCGGCTGCGTGCTGCACACCGACCGGTTGAACCCAGGCAGTCTCGCAGCCGAAAGTTCGTCCACGCCCTGCACCAGCATCACATGACCGGATCGATGGGCAGAGTCGGCGCCGCCGGCGACAACGCCGCCAGCATGGGAGGTCAACGTCGACGTTGCGGAGGTTGTGCGTATGGAATCGTTCTTCGGGTTGCTGCAGAACAACGTCCTCGACCGGCGTAGCTGGGCCACCCGGCAGCAGCTCAGGACCGCGATCGTGACCTGGATCGAGCGGACCTACCACCGCCGCCGACGACGACACTCTCTGTCCCGGTTGACCCCTATCGAGTACGAGACCATCATGACCCCACCGGCCAGTCAGGCCGCGTGACTGAAACTGTCACCTATCGGTGCAGCAGACCCTTTGGCGACGCGGTATTCGGGGTCGCTACCGCACTGTTCCTGCTACCGCGACCCGATGCCACCCGCGCCATCAGTCTGGTGCTGGCGATGGTCGCCCTGGGCGGCGTGGCGCCTGTTCTCGTCGGTGGTGTCCTCGTGGACCGCCGCCGCCGTACCGTCATGATCATAATCTCTGATCTGATCCGGCTTGCGGCCCTCGCGGCGATTCTGCTTGCCGACCCAGCGGCTCCGCTGCCCACCTTACTCACCGCAGCGCTCGTCATGGACCGTCATCTGGGCAGGCAACGCGCTGCGTGCGATAGTCGAATCCCATCACGGCAGCAAGCCCACCCGAGCAAGGATTCTATTACTGACGGTTACACGATTCTGTTGTGCACGATGTGGAGGATGACCAGCGCGACCGCGCTCATATTAACCACACGTGCCCGGCACCTAGATCACGGCCGGGCAGCCGCTGCCGCCGACCTTGTTTAACGAGTTACCTGTTAGAGATACACGACCATGCTAACCGGACAAAACAAGGCGGCACTTGCATCTACCACCAGACGCGAGACCCTACTGCACTGAGGGCTCGACATATTGGAAATCAGCTAACCATTGAAGCTACTACTGGCCGACATCGATTCTGATGCCGGCCAGTAGCTGAGATTGCTTCAGTAGTGTCGTCAGCCCCAAACCCTGCGATTGCACTGCTCAGGCTTTCTGTTGCAATGCTCTCTAAAAAGGGGCACCGCCACGGGCGGTGTGCCGGGTTACCAGCGGCGGGTGTTGTCGGGCCAGGAGTTGTACGGTTGGGCGGAGAGGATGGGGTCCCAGCCGCTGCTCGTGGTGCCGGTTGGGGTGTACGGGGTGATGTCGGTGCCGCTGCCGTTGAACGGGGATGTGTCCAGGTAGCCGGTCACCACGCCGTTGCCGTCGCGTCGGTAGTAGAGGCCGCCGCCGGGTGAGAACAGTGCGGTGGCATTGCCCCAGCCGCTGGTGGCGAGGTCTGCCCGGCTCCAGTCGTTGGTGCCGACGGCGGTGTAGGCGATGAGGGCGCCGGCGTTGGTGGTTGCCAGCAGGCGTCCCTCACCGGTGGCTGCCAGGGTGGGTACGCCGAAGCCGCTGCTGACGATGGTCGTTCCGTTGATCAGGTCGGTGGCCGGGTTCGCGGGTTTGGCCTTGGTCACGGTGTATCGCAGCCACTTGCCGCCGGCGCGGCCGAACAGGGAGCCGTGCCCGTCGTAGACCAGCAGGTCGTGGGTCCAGCCGCCACCGAGACGCTCGGCGGTGCGGGTGAAGGTCAGCGGTTGGGTGCCGGTGATGTCGACCCGGTGCAGGCTACCGGTCTCGGTGGTGACCAGCAGCGTGTCCGAGTTGAGAGTTGCCAGCGCTTTCGGCGTGAACCCGAGGGTCTGTTCCGACACGGTGCTGGCCACCTTCGCCCCGGTGACCGGGTCCAGCGCGGTGTAGGAGATCCGACCGTCTGAGTTCACCCCGTACACCGACACCAGTCCGGTCCACGGCCGCGCCGACAGCAGTATCTGGTCCCAGCCGCTGCTGCTGACCGGATCGTTCGGGAAAGACTGGATGTCACTGCCGCTACCGTCGAACGGATTCACGTCGCGGTAGCGGTCCAACCGACCGCTCGAGGTCCGCGCGTAGTAGTGGCCACCACCGGGCGAGAGCAACTGCGTCGGGGCCGACCAACCACTGGCGGCCAGATCGTCCCTGGACCACGCCTCGGCACCGCTACCGTGAATCGTGTACGACAGCAGCCGGCCGCCCGAGGCGTTACCCAGGATCCGTCCCGCACCCGGCGACGTGATGGCCCTCAACCCGAACCCGGTACCGATCACGGTGCCCCGGCTGATGTGCTCCGCGCTACTCGGCTTCTCGGTGGTCAACGTCCGACGGCGAAGCTCACCGTTGTCGAGGATGCCGTACAACGACCCGTACCCGTCATAGGTCAGCCGGTCATACGGAGACCACCCGCTCATCACCCAGGTGGCAGTGAAGGTCAACGGATCCGTTCCGGTGACATCCACCCGATGCATCTTGCCATCAGGATCGGTGACCAGAATGGTGTCCTCGTTCAGCGTGGCCATCGCCTTCGGAGCAAAACCGAGGCTGGCAGCCGACTCCCGGTCCGCCCGCAGTTCACCGGTAGCCGAATCGATCACACTGTAGGTCAACCGACCATCGTCCAACACACCGAAAATCTGCACGTCAGCGGTCTGCTCACCGATCCACGCGCCAAGGTCGTCAACCCGGGTCGCGGTCGCCCCGTCCCGGGTCTCCGTCTCCCCCAGACAGCCCTTCTGCCACGAGGTACTACTAACGGCCACCAGTACGGGCGCACCCGCAACATCGCGGAACACCGGCCCCCCGGCATCCCCCTTACACACCGTCGCCCCAGCCGACGCCCCCACCACACCAACAGTGGCCGCAGCGACATCCTCAACAGTGAACGCCGCAGCATGCAGACGATCCGGCACCCACTCGGTGGCCGTACGGCCATACCCCGCGACCATCACCGTCTCACTGACCCCGGGAGCAGTGTCGGCAAGCCCCACCGGAGCAACATCGGTAACCGGCGCGGACAGACGCGCCAAGACCAGGTTCCGATCCGGATGCGGCACCACCGCCACCACCGCACGCTCCTGACCCGCCGTCCCCGTCAGGTCAGTACGACCAATCACCGCACTAGTAGGTTTCCCCGGCGCCCCCCGAACCACCGGCCCAACACCATCACTGACACAGCTCTTCGCCGTCAACAACCAATCCTGAGCGACCAGCACACCCGTACACGCCCGATCACCACCAAACACCACCCTGGCAGTGAACCCATACGCCCCATCCGGAACCGGATCAGAACCACCAACAGCCCGAGCAACACCACCACCCAACACACCAGCAGCAAGCACAGCCCCGGTCAGGGCCGCACCCCAACGACGCAAAACATGAACTGACAAGATATTTCCTTACGGAAGAGTCGTGACATGAACCGGCGGGAAGCCTGCCGGCATACACCTCTGTATCGGCGCCAACGTGGCAAGATATCGGGTAAACACGCATCCTGGCACTGCTGGATCTCAAACAGCAGCACGCCTCAAAACGAGATGCCGGATTCTTCAGAGCTCCACTTCATAGATATCGACAAATCACCGGGCATTAGTCCAAAAAGTCAGGAGCATCCATCTCCTGGATCTCGATGATGCCGGGCCAGTATCGGTCGACCGGGTCGCTGCCACGGCGTAGCCAGAGGGTCGTGCCGTCGACGGTCGTCGCAGTCTCGATGACGTGGTCGGCATCTGCCTCGATGCGGCTGGTTTCGACGTGGCCCAGGCCGAGGCGCTCCACCTCGGCCTGCAGGTCAGCGTGGATGACATACAACAGAGCGGCCCGGCCCGGATCCACACAGGCGCCGGCGGGCTCGACACGGGCCAGCCACGGCTCGAGCGCCTCCACGGTCCCGGTGATGGTGGTCGCTTGGACGGTGACGAAAAGCCGGCCGACGACGTCGGTCTCGGCCGGCTCGATCTCCAAGGTGCGGTCGGGGAGGAGACCGATGCCGTGGGTAGCACCTTCCCAGCCCATCTGCTGGTCGGCCCGGTCGATCACCAGCCGGGTGGCCGGCAGGCCAGACGGGGGGCCCAAGGTCTCCGCGTAGCGGACGTTCGGCGAGTAGACGAAGTCCTGTTCACGCCAGCCGAAGCGGTGCAGCAGCGGGCCTGCCATGGCGTGCATGGCACGCGCCTCGCTCGCCGCGACGAGAGAACCCGACAACAGCAGGTCCGCACGTTCGTCGTCGACATCGAACCCGTCAGCGCCGATCTCGTCAGCGAGGGGGGCGTATCGGCGCAACGCTTCAATGGCGCTCACGGTGCCGCGTTCCAGCCGGAGCATCGCCTGCATCCCGAACGGCGGCTTGTCCTTCGCCACAATGTGCTCCTTATCGAGCTGGGGCCTGGCAAATTCGGCCCCAGCTATCCAAACCGTCAGTGGGTGACTCGGCCGGTCGGCGATATGTTGGCGTGATCTGGGTCCTTGCCGAACAGGTCGAGGCTACCCTTGCCATACTTAAGCTGGACATCCCACTCCAGCTTAGCTGGGTCCCAAACCCACCGATAGCCGTAGGAGTCCACGTAGCCGCCCCCTTTCCTGGCCGGATTGGCAGGATTCCAATGCTTGGGCGGAACGAAAACGATGGGACCGTCGACGGGCAGGCGGAGCTTTTCCACCGCAGCACGGTGACCGGGTTTTTTGGCATAGTACTTCCCTGCGTCCTTTAGCAGCTTGTCCATCGTACCCAGAGCATAATTGGCCCGCGCCACGCCAGCGTACTGCATGTTGTGTGCCAAGTCTTTAAGAAAACCCAGGTCTTTCGCCCTCGCGGCGAGATGGTCCAAGCCCTTGAGGTTCTTACGGACCTTGGGGCTCTTGGCAAAGCCGTCGCCAAGGTACGGGACCAGGGAAACGGCTGAGAGACCGGCGCCCAGCCAGTCGCCGTTCCAGGCCGAGATTCCCGCGGAGACACCGTCGGCGATGCCAGTTGGGTCGAGAATGCCGATCAGATCGAGAACGAGCTGAGCGATCTGTGAATCGCTCAACAGCGGCGCTGCGTCCATCGGTTGGGTCTCGACGGGAGTTCCCGAGTCGGGCTCGTCGGGCACGGGCGGCGGGGTCGGGTTCGGGTCGGAGGACACCCAAGAATCGGTCAACTCCTCCGCTGCGGTCTGCACCGCCTCCAGCGCGATGCTGGCCGCCTCGGCTGCGCTCTTTCCGGCCGCGATCGCCGCAGCGTGGGCCTGCGCCGCCGCCTCGTATGCCGCGTTGGCGGATGAACGCGCGGACGCGGCCGACGAGGTGGCCTGGTCCGCTGAGCGCTGCGCGTCGGCGGCTGCTGCTTTGGCGTCGGCCGCCGCGTTCTTGGCGGTCCGCGCCGACGCCGCGGCGGCGTCCGCTGACTGCTTCGCCGAGGCCGCTGCGGTGGCCGCCTGGTTGGCGTAGATCTCGGCCGCGTTCGCCGACTCGGCGGCCTGGTTCTTGTACTCTTCCGCGTCGCTGGCGGCACCGTTAGCCCGGGCCGCCAGTTCCGCGGCGAGCGCCGCGTCCCGAGCGGCGAGGTTTGCCGACTGCGCGGCAGCGGCGATGATGGACTGTACGGACGACACATGCGACGCTGTCTGCTCGTCGCGAAGCTTGGCGCGGTACTGCTCGACGGCCAGGAATTTCTTGCCCATCGCAGTCGTGCCGGCCAGCGCCACCTTCGCGGCGGCCTTCACCTCGGGTCCGCCGGACGCGGCGATGTCCGCGATCGCGACCTGGTCGTCAGTGGCAGCCGCGGTGTCCTTGCCCGTGCGCAGGAACTGGTAGACATCCTCCGGCGTGCCCCTGAGCGCATCCTTGCCGGCCGCGACCGTGGCCGGCCCTCCGGCGGCGATGAGGTTCGAAAGCGCGATCTGATCCTGCAACGCTCGGCCGGGGTAGTCCGGGAAGTTGAGGAACTGGACGATCTCGGCGTGACTCTTACCGAGGACCGCCTTGGCCGCCTCGGCCAGAGGCGAGTTCTCCGGATCCTGCTTGACCAGCTCGAGCACCCGAGCACGGTCGTCTTGGGTGGCGGCCTCCTCACGGCCGTTGGACAGGAAGGTCCGCATGCTCTCGGCATCGCCGGCTAATGCCTCCTCAGCCGCCAGCGCGGTCCAAGGCCCACCCTCCTCACGCAGCAAGATTGCGGCTCTACGGCCGTTGGCCAACATGGTCTCGGTGGAGGCACCGCTCGCGCTCGCGGCGGCCAGCAGCTCCGCCGCCTCCGCCGAAACCCGCTGCGCCTCCGGCACATCGGCCATCACATCGGGCTGTTTGGCCTGCTCGATGGCTCGGGCAGCAAACGCTTCGGCAAGGGCGTTGGTGGTGTCCGTGGTGAGGCTCTGCTCCTCGGCCTCACGCGCGGCCTGTTGAACCGCCTCCGCCTGTGCGGCGGCGGCGGCCGCCTCCTCGGCAGCCTCCAACGCCGCCGTCGCGTGTTGGTTGGCCTTGGCAGCGGCTTCCTGGGCGGTTCCGGCGAAGTCGGCCGCTTCCTCGGCGGCGTCGGCAGCGGCGTCGGCGTGGGCAGCCGAGCGCTCGGCATACGTCTTCGCCTGGCGTGCCGCCGTTGCGGCTGTGCGGGCAAGCGACTGCGCCTCGTTCGCGGAACGGGTGGCCGACGCTGCCAGCCGCCGTGCGCGGGCTGCCTGCTCCCGAGCCCGGGCGGCCTCGGAGTCGGCGACAGCAGCGTGCCCAGCGGCCTCGTCCGCGGCGGCAGCAGCGTCCCCGGCATTGCCCACCGCGCTCACCGCGGCGGCAGCAGCATCAGCGGCAGCATCAGCCGCCTCCACGGCCACGTTGATAAAGTCGATGATGCCCTTGACCTGGTCGGCCGCGGCGCGGGCCTGCTGGGCAGCACTACGGGCGGCATCGGCCTTAGTCTTGTCGCCCAACGCAGCCGTCGCTGCGTTGTAGGCGCGGGTGGCGGCCTGCCCGGCGAGCGTCGCGGCGTTGGCGGCCCGCGCGGCGGATCGGGAAGCGACCTGGGCGGCATGACGCGCGGCGGAGGCGGCGGTGACCGCGTCCTGGGCCGCGTCGGCGGCCCGTCCCGCGGCATCGGCAGCACGACCGGCTGCGGCGGTGGCCTTCTTCGCGTCGTCCTTGGCTGCCGCGGTCTCGGCTGCGGCCTTTTCCGCCGCCTTTTTCGCAGCGGCAGCAGCAGCGACTGCCTTATCGGATGCCTTGCGTGCCGCGAGCGTCTCCTGAGCGGCAGTCTCGCGCGCCGCGCGGGCGACCTCAGCGAGCTGGGAAACCGTCATGATTTCCTGGTCGCGTGCCCTCGCGACATCCTGGCCGCGGAGCAGAAAGTAGCGGATGTCCTCCGTGGTGCCCTCGAGCGCGGCCTTCCCGTCGGCCTGGACCTGCGGCCCGCCAGTGGCGATGATATCGGCGACCCGGACTCGGTCGTCCTGAAGTGCCGTCTCGTAGGAGGTGCCGAGCAGGAACGCGCGTACGGCCTCTGGCCCGGCGTCAAGGGCTTGGCGGCCCGCCTTGCCGGTGGCAGCGCCGCCTGCGGCGATCGTGTCGGAAACCCGGACTCTCAGGTCCTGTTCGAGTGACTGTTGGTAGCCACTGTCCAGGAAAGCGTCCACCTCCGCGTCGGTGCCCCCGATGACGGGCTGGGCCGACTTGGCCATAGCGGGGCCGCTAGACGTAACCAAGTCATCCAGCCGTGCGCGCTCGTCCAACGCGTGGGCCGCGTGCTGCCCGTCGGCGACAAAGGCGCGTACCTCGTCATCGGACCCGGTTAGGGCGGTCGCGGCTGCACGAGAGAGAACCGGCCCGCCTTCCCTGAGCAGAGTGACGGCTTCCGCCCGTACAACTTCGATGGGTTCCTCGACCGCATTGGCCGGGGCCGGCACGAAGGCGACCGTGACCGCCGCCGCTACGGCAACGCTCAGCATGGCTCGTATTCGCATAGTCTCCCCCCACAGTGCGCTTATCTTGGCCAAAAAGGACAATTTCGCGCAGCAAATCAGTGATGCCGCGCTGACGATAGCCAACGCTTCCAAACTGTAGCCAGATGGGTTCCATGCCTATCGCAGTAGCAGGCATCGCCAGGGCTGCCGCGACACCGTGGCCCGTTCGCTATCCCGCGGCTGGGGACTCGTCAACCCCCGAGGGCTACGCGGACTAGCCCGGCGGCTGTTATCAACAACACCAGCCCAAAAGCCTCTCATTCATCTGTCCAATGAGGCGACGAACAAGCATTCGGCGGCGGTTCTGGGCAGCACGGACATAGCATCTGTAACGGACGACTTGTGATTTGAATATGGATCACCGGCAAACAGGATCTTGCGATGGAATCGGTCCCAAGAGGACTTCACGTGATCACCCGACCTGCCAGGATCGACGTGACCAGGGCGCTCCCGTGCTTCTACCAGGCGCTTCGGGCGATGATGTGGCTCCGCATGGGTGAGGCGCGGCTGGCAGACGCTGCGTCACAACACAGCCACCCACACCAGGCCGACACCACCGTCCGCACCGCCCTTCACCTCACATTTTCGAATACCGGCGCCTACCGCACTCCTGCTGAGATCACGTCACCTACGATGCTCGGGATGCCACCCTCAATCCCGGGTGGCACAGCCACGAAAGGACAGTGATCGTGCACGCTGCCCACAGGAACGCCGCGGTCGGAGCTCTCGTTGGAGCCGTGGCGCTCGGCGGCTCGCTCGCCTACGGCGTTTCCGCCCGAGCGGAGGAGCCCATCTCAGAGCCCTCTAGCCTGGTAGAGGACTACAGCTACCCGGGCGCGGCTCAAATCGAGGCTGACAAGCAGATCAAGCTCATCAAGGGCGATGGGAAGATCATGCTAGCCGAGTGCGGCTCCGCCGACGATCTCATCCAGGTGATGTCATACAACAGCGAATCCGAGCCCAAGTACTGCTTCGAGGTACTCGGCCCCAGCGGGATCCTGGCCCTGGAGATACCGAACGTCTTCTTCATCTGGGCCGGCGACGAAGAGGTTACCGCCACCGTCACGGTCGACGGTGTTGAGAAGGACCCTGTAGTCGTAGGTGCGAACGACGGCGAGCCCGTCGGTAACAACGATCCGGACAACCATGCCGTCCTACTCGAGCTCCGGGTCTGACCTGCGGCCTAGCGTGGCCGCTGCAAGACCGGCCCATCGGTCTCTAGAGATAGATACTAGGACTCCTCTGCGGACCCATTCTCGGCAGGCAAAGGGTGAGTTGTTCTACGGGAGCTACTGAGGTCATCCCAGTAGGGGGTCGCCTACTGAAAGTCATGTAGTGCGGTCGTATTCGGCGTGGAGGATGACCGGTGCCGCAGCGACGGTCATCCCGACCCCACCACGGGGTTGGGGCTGATGTTTCGCAGTGCCCGGAAGGCCAGCTTGAGCAGGGAGTTGCCACGCTCGCCCAGGGCCTGTGTCGAAGTCGGCTGTGGGTGCCCGAGGGTGAGAAGTGTCGGCGTGGCGGTGGTCGATAAGTAGCGAGGTCCCCGGTAGATGGTTCATCGACGAAGAAGACCATCAACACGGGGACCTCGTGGCCACTGTAACGGCATGACCTGACCGACGTGCAGTGGGCGACGCCGGAGCCGTTGCTGCCCGTGGGACGTAGGCCGGGTCGGCCGTCTGCACGGACGAAACGACAGCTCATGGGTGGAACCAGGCGACGGACCCGAGTGGGTGCGCCGTGGTGGGACATACCGGAGTGCGACGGGTCCTGGTCGGCGACGTACGCGGTGCCAGCGTGACTGGACCTGGGCGAGGATCCTGACCACGTTGCCGGCGGTGGCCGACGAGGCTGGGCGGCGCGGGACCATCGCGACGATCCCGTCGAAGGTCGACCAGGACGCCAACCGGCATAAGTACGGGTCCAAGGGTGGGCTCGGGCGCCCATTTTTGTGAGTTGTGCTCGCTGGTGGGTCGGATTGGGTGCCGGGTGGAGATCATTGCGGCGTTGCGCCCACATCTGGCTGGTCTACGGTTGGAGGCGGTGGTGGTGGTCCGGGCGCCGCCGGAGTCAGGATCAACGCGGGGACGTGGACGGTACGGGCGGCGTGTGGAGCCTGCGGCACGTAGTCGACTACGGTCCATGTCGCTACGTGCAACGGTTGGCTGATGTCGGACTTGGTGGCCACGAGGCACTGGTCGCGTTGATGGTCCGCCGGTTCGCCTGCTTAAACGGGGGGATGTCGGCGGCGGACGTTCGTTGAGCTCGGGCTGGACTGCGTACGGACCTTCCACCTGGAGTGCCCGGGTTGACCCGATGGTACGCCCGGCACACCGTCGAGGCGGCAGGCGGCCTGGAAGCGGTCGCCCTGGCGTTGCGTGGCCGGTCTAGCAGCCGGCTGGCGCAGCGATTGGGGTGTCCGTGTCCCGTACGACGTTGATTCGGATGATCTGGCGGATGCGCGACCTGCAGTTGGTCACACCGACAGTGCTGGGCGTAGACGACTTCGCCCGCCGTCCAGGAGGACGCCGGGGTTGAGCACCCACGATGGATCGAGCGCGGCCTTCGCGGCGTGCAGCGCCAGCGACACCGGCTCGGGGCGCTGCTGGTCGTACCAGGGTCGGTGGTCGCGGCCGACGGCGTGGTGGTGGGTGATGGTGCCCCCGGCGGCGAGCAGCGCCGCGGAGACGGCGGCCTTGATCTGATCCCACTGGGCCACGGTGCTGCCCCACCGGCCGGCGGCGTAGACGCCGAAGTAGGGTGCCGGCCCGTCCGGGTAGACGTGGGTGAACCGGCAGGTGACCACCCCGGTCGCGCCGACCTCCCGCAGCGCCGCGCCGACCGCGTCGAGCACCGCGGCACGCAGCGCCGGATAGCGGTCCCAGGTGCAGGCGGTCTCGAAGGTCTCCACGATCATCGACCGGGCCGCGAGGGCGTCCCGCTGGTACGGCATCCGCAGGAACGACGACCGCCAGGTGTCGGTGGCGCCGCTCCCCCGGGATGCCGACGCGTCGCGTTCCCGGGGCGGCTCGGGCAGCGTCCCACCGTGGTCCCGGCACAGTGCGACGGCCCGTTCCAGCGCGGGCCCAACCGGATGGTCCGCGGACTCGAAGCCCAGCACGAGCACCCCGCCGCCGGTGGCCGCGCCGGCGTTCAGCAGCGCCTCCGCCGGGTCGAGCAGCCGGCAGTTGCTCGGGTGCAGCCCGGACTGGGCGATCGCCCGGGTCGCCGCGACGGCCGCGTCGTGGTCGTCGAAGTGCACCGCCGCGTCCGCCCGCCACCGCGGCCGGTCCTGCACCCGGAGCCACGCCTCGGTGATGACGCCGAGCGTGCCCTCCGAACCGAGGAACAGCCGGTCCGGTGACGGCCCCGCCCCGGAGGCCGGCAACCGTCGGGACTGGCTGATGCCGGCCGGGGTGACCACCCGCAGCGCCTCCACCAGGTCGTCGATGTGGGTCAGGACCGTCGCGTAGTGCCCGCCCGCCCGGGTCGCGAGCCAGCCACCGAGCGTGGAGAACTCGAACGACTGCGGGAAGTGCCGCAGGGTGAGGTGCTGCGGGCAAAGGTATTCCTCCAGCGCCGGCCCGAACACGCCAGCCTGGACCCGCGCCGCCCGGCTGGTCCGGTCGACCTCCAGCACCCGGTCGAGCCGGCCGAGGTCGAGGCTGACCGTGCCGGGGTAGTCGTCGCCCACCCGGGGCTCCACCCCACCGACCACCGAGGAGCCGCCACCGTACGGGACGACCGCCAGGCCGGAGCGCGAGCACCAGTCCAGCAGGTCGACCACGTCCTGTTCGGAGGTGGGGCGGGCGACCAGGTCCGGCGGGTGCCGGACGTCGCCGTGCAGGTTCCGGACCACGTCCCGGAACGCTTTTCCGTGCGCGTGCGCCGCCCGGTCGGCCGGCTCAGCTGCGCAGAGGTGCGACAGCGCCGTTGGCGGAGTGACCCGCGCCGGCGCCAGGTCCAACTCGGCCACCGGCGGCGGTTCGTGCGGGGTCAGGTCAACGTCGGGTAGCAGGGCCCGCACCCGGTCGGCGAGCTGCCCGGCCTCAGCACCGGTGACCGCGTCCTCCACGTAGCCCCAGCCCCACCATGAACGACGCTTCACGGGCATCCAGTCTCCCCACCGTCACCGTCACCGTCACCGTCACCGTCACCGTCACCGTCACCGACGTCGATGCACCGAACCTACTCGACTGAGGTCGTGACCGGTATCCCACCGCCCGGCTCCGCTGACAGGTCAGCCACGGTCGTGACCGGACCCCGGCACCGCGCCGGTCCCGGGTGGACGGACCCGGCACGGGCCGGGTGCCCGTCGTCGGGCAGTTCCGGCAGCAACCGATGCCGAGTCACCGCCAACACCCCGGTGGCGAGCAGCAGACCGACCAGCATCGTCACCACCATCGGGCTGGGTGCACCGGGCAGCAGCCCGGTGATCGACCGGGCTGCTGTGCCCAGCACCAGGTAGAGCCCGCCCCACGCCGCTGCGCCGAGCGCCGCGCAGCCCAGAAACCGCCGGTAGGACATCCGCAGGCCACCGGCGACCAGCGGCAGCAGCGCGTTGAGGACCGGCAGGAACGGCGCCACCAGCACCATCTGGCCGCCACGGCGGCGCAACATGTGCTCCGCCGCCGCCCACCGCTGTTCGCCGATCCAGTCCCCGACCCGCCCGCGCCGCAGCCGGTCAGCGAGGTGACGGCCGACCAGGAAGCTCAGTGACCAGCCGGCCAGGCAGCCGACGACCACGGTGCCGAGCACGGCAAGGCCCGCGGTGGGGCCCTGCACCCCCACCGCCGCGAGGATCGCCAGGTCTCCGGGCACCAGCACCCCGAGCAGCGGTACGGCATCGAAGACCATCACCAATCCGAGCGCCCCCAAGAGCAGGAGAGTGGGGAGCTCTCCGATCTGGGCCAGCCAATCCATGCCCAACACGTTAGGACCACGTCGCCTCCCCGGATATCCGGAGGGGCCCCCAGCTGACCCTGATTCCCCCGCTCAGGGTCACCGTCGGCGTCGGTCAGCGTGGCCGCAGCACCTGCACCCGCCGCACCGGGGAGTCGGCGGTCGGCTCGGTGGTCGGCACCAGATACTCGGCGACGACCGCCATCCCGTGGGCCGGCACATGCCCGCGGCCCGGCTCACCGACCAGTACGTCGACCTCGGCGGAGACGGCGCGGCGGAGGAAGGGCAGCATCCGCGCCGCCGTCGCCCCGTCGTACAGGACATCGCCGGCCACCAGCAGGTCCAGCTCGGCGGGGGTGTCGTCCAGCAGGTCCCGGTCGGTGGCCGCGATCCGCACGCCGTTGGCCCGCGCGTTGACCGTGACGGCGGCGACCGAGTACGGGTCGGTGTCGACGGCCACGACCTGCGCGGCGCCGGCCAACGCGGCGGCGACCGCGACCACCCCCGAGCCAGCGGCCAGATCGAGTACCCGGCGACCCGTGACCAGGTTGGGGTGGTCGAGCAGGTGCCGGGCGAGGGCCTGACCGCCGGGCCACACCGACGCCCAGTACGGCGGGGGCAGGGTGTGCCCGGCGCGGGCTTCCATCCGCGCCCACCAGACGATCGGGTCCTCGGCGAGATGCAGGCG
Source organism: Salinispora sp. H7-4 (assembly GCF_013416675.1). Classification (NCBI taxonomy): domain Bacteria; kingdom Bacillati; phylum Actinomycetota; class Actinomycetes; order Micromonosporales; family Micromonosporaceae; genus Salinispora; species Salinispora sp. H7-4. The sequence goes on along the minus strand of NZ_JABZED010000049.1, from coordinate 38,019 downwards.
CAGTTCGGGCACGAACGGCACGGGTAACAGTCGCAGCCGGTCCAGGCCGTGGCCGGGCGCAGCGATCTCCCGTTCCAGGTCGACCAACGCGGTCGCGGCTACGCCCACCGGGGCAGCATGCCCCAGTCGGGTAGGCCACCGTGCGGGTTTGGCAGGTCCGCCCCGGACCGGTCATTTCGTTGCCTACGGCACTTCGTCCAGCAGATTCGCGCGCGGCCCGCTACTGTCGGGAAGGTACCGGGCGATCATCGGCCGCCGGCCGGGGTTCGCCCGCTTGGAACAGGGAGAGATGCATGGCAACCGGCAGCGTCAAGTGGTTCAACGCAGAAAAGGGCTTCGGCTTCATCGAGCAGGACGGCGGGGGGCCGGACGTCTTCGTCCACTACTCGTCGATCTCGATGAGCGGTTACCGTGAGCTGAACGAAGGCCAGAAGGTCGAGTTCGATGTAACCCAGGGCCAGAAGGGCCCGCAGGCGGATAACGTCCGCCCGGCGTGACCCGGCGCGGTGACGGCGGTCGGACCAACCGGCCGCCGTCACCGTCCGTCATTCCAGAGCCATACAAATCAGACAGTAGTGTATAAACAACCCCGCTGGCTCCAGCGGTAGGTAGCTAGCTCATCCCTTACCGCCAGTCGTAACGACACCCCCGCCGCGGGTTGGGGCTCAAGTCCGGTCAGCGGCGCGAAGTCATTCCCATCCGCCGCGCCCCGACACCACCCGGACAACCCGCAGATCGCCCCCTCCGGCACACCAGCTACCGCGGCTGCCCAGAATCTGGCGGCACCATCGTCTCGCTTCGGACTGCTCGAGCACGCCGCAACACCGCCACCGCCCGCGGGCCGGCGCTCTGCACAGCTGCGTCCTGCCGTCGGGAAAGGCGATGCCGCTGCCGCCCCGGAGGCCAGGGGCTTCGCATCTCCCGCGTTGCACCACGCAGCGCAGGAGCGACCACCCAACCCTGTTGCGGCGACAGCATAGATCTGGTTCCCGGTGGCCACGGCTCCTCTGGCCGCTCCTCCACGCGCCGGTGCAGGCAGCTTAAGGTCCACTATGTTAGGTCTTGACGCAGTCCGATCAGTTTACAACCTGCACCAACCAATTGGCCCTCTTAGCCCTAAATCTGGGAATCACTATAACTTCACACCCAACTATTATGAAAATTGCATCAAGGGATGAAAATCTTGGCCATAGGCCACTCAAGGTGGGGCACAAAATTCTTAGGGGTGTGATCTAAGCTGACCGAGGAACGCGCCAAACCCTCGCCAGCGCTCGGGGGTCGGAGCTTGGTCCTCCACGCCCCCCACACACCTTTCACGGGAGAACTCTTGTCACCACATCACCGACGCCGTTGCGGCGCAGCGTTACTCGGAACCACGCTGGTTGCCGGATTGTTGAGCGGTGGCTCAGCCAGTGCGGTCGCCGGGAGCGACCCGGTCCCAGACGGCGCTCACAGCTTTACGGCAAAAATCACTTTCGGCGACATCTCTGCGTGCAGTGGAGCCCTGATAGCACCAAATTGGGTTGTGACCGCGAAGAGCTGTTTCGTCGAGGGGGGAGCGCCCGTTGCCGCTGGGGTGCCCACCCAACCGACGACCGTGGTTGTTGGTCGTACGGACCTAACAGCGCCTACCGGCCACGAAACCCAGGCGGTCTCGATCGTCCCACACCCGGACCGCAACCTCGCCCTGGTTCGGATTTCCAGGCCGATGGTCGATATTCCAGCTATTCCGATTACTGCCGCTGAGCCAGCTTCCGCCGAGACACTCACGGTCTCCGGATACGGTCGGACCGCGACCGAGTGGGTACCGAACCGGCTACATGCCGCCCCATTCACGGTCCAGGAAATTGATCCCGAACTCATCAGCATTGATGGCGCCACGGCTGACGCGACGATCTGTAAAGGCGACGCGGGAGGCCCCGTGTTCCGAGAGAACGACGGCGACCCGCAGCTCGTAGCGATCAACAACACGTCCTGGCAGAAGGGCTGCTTGGGCGAGACAGCAACCCAGGACGGCGCGACTGGCACTAGGGTTGACGACCTGGCCGACTGGATCCAGGAAAACACCCCAGCCGGCTGCAACGCAGCGGGGTGGACCACAACCGACACTCAGGTGAGCCAGGTTGTCCAGTTCGGGGACTACACCGGTGACTGCATTTCCGACCTGATCAACCAGAATCCCGGTGGGACGCTCCGGGGCTGGCACGGCACCGGCGACCTGTCGGCGGACAACCGACTGTTCGTTGGATCAGATGTCGCAGTGGGTAGCGGCTGGAGCACTTCGTTGGCCCCACGCATCATCACCGGCGACTTCAACGGCGACGGCCGCACCGACCTCATACACCAAAACGCCGTCGGCCACCTCCGAATCTTCCCCTCCACCAGCGACCTCACCGCCGACAACAAACTATTCACCGACTCATACATCGTCGGCAGCGGCTGGACCACCACAGCATTCCCACGCATCATCACCGGCGACTTCAACGGCGACGGCCGCACCGACCTCATGCGCCAAAACGCCGCCGGCTACCTCCGCATCTTCCCCTCCACCGGCGACCTCACCGCCGACAACAAACTATTCACCGACTCATACATCGTCGGCAGCGGCTGGACCACCTCGCTGGCGCCACGCATCATCACCGGCGACTTCAACGGCGACGGCCGCACCGACCTCATACACCAAAACGCCGTCGGCCACCTCCGCATCTTCCCCTCCACCAGCGACCTCACCGCCGACAACAAACTATTCACCGACTCATACATCGTCGGCAGCGGCTGGACCACCTCGCTGGTCCCACGCATCATCACCGGCGACTTCAACGGCGACGGCCGCACCGACCTCATACACCAAAACGCCGCCGGCTACCTCACCGCCTTCCCCAACACCGGCGACCTCACCGCCGACAAAAAGCTGTTCACCGACTCATATGCCGTCGGCAGCGGCTGGACCACTTCGCTGGCCCCACGCATCATCACCGGCGACTTCAACGGCGACGGCCGCACCGACCTCATACACCAAAACGCCGTCGGCCACCTCCGCGCCTTCCCCTCCACCGGCGACCTCACCGCCGACAACAAACTATTCACCAACTCATACATCGTCGGCAGCGGCTCGACCACCACCGCATTCCCACGACTCTTCTAACCTGACCCTTAACCTGCCGGGCGCCGGCTCCCGCCGCATTGGTTAGAGATCACGTTTAGGGCAGCGGTGGGCGGCCAGGCCAGAAACTGGCCTGGCCGCCCACCGCGGCCTACCACTCGCTCGGCACGTCCCGCGCAATGGGCAGGACCACCGCCGACGGGTGCTGCGGATCGTGCAGGATCTCCCGCCATCCGGCCTGCAGCGTGATCGCGGTACCGAGCGGCTCGCCGGTGCCGGGGTTGCGGGCGTACCGGGGATGGGCCCCGCCACAGATCTGCACCCGCAGTCGGTGACCGGCGGCGAACCGGTGGGCAACCGGCCACAACGGCACCGCAACGCGGACCGCGCCCGTCGGATCGGCCGCGAAGGCGGTTGGGCTGACTCGGACCAGCCCATCGCAGATGTTCCAGGAGCGACCCCGACGGTCCACGTCGCAGAGTCGCACGAAGACGTCGAGATGAGGAAGCTCACTTCGGACGAAGACCTCCGCCTCGACCGGTCCGATGATCTCCATCGCCACCGGCAGGGCCACGCTGGTCCAGGTCAGTACATCCGGGCGAGCCTCGACTCGCCGGTTGTCGACCGGGCCGGCCTGCTGCGCCACCAACAGCGGGCCCCCCACCGAGGGGGTGGGGTCGGCCGGGTCGTACCAGAAACCGTCCGGGGCTGAGGCCGGCGACGGCGCGGCGCGCAACTCGCCCTCCGGGTGCAGGTACCAGGGAGTCGGCGTGGCTGGGGGCGGCCAGTCCGGCAACTCCCGCCATCCGCCGCCGGACCCGCCGACGTGTAGGCGAACCGGGGCACGAGCGCGCCCCGGGTAGTTACCCAGGTGTTCGTCGAGCCAGTCCAGTCCGTCGCGGAGCGCGGCGACAAAGAGCCCCGGACTGCCGTGCGTCCACGGCCCGACCATGAGCCGGGGCGTGGCACCGGCGTCCCGCAGGGCCGCGAAGTCGCGCAGCTGGGCGGGGAGAAAGATGTCGTGCCAGCCAGCGATCATGGATACCGGGGCGCGCACCTCGGTGAGCCGGTCGCCGAAGAACCGGGCCCGCCAGTAGGCCGCGTCGGGGGTGTGGTGGCGCAGCCACTCCTGGAAGAAGGGCACGGTCACCCCGGTGGCCACCCGGTCCGCCTCGGCCAACGGCAGGTGGGACAGGCCGGCGACGAGCCGGGGCTGGCCACGGCGGAGTTCCCACTGCCGGGCGAGCCACCCGACGGTCTGCGCCTGGAGCAGCTCGACCCAGGTGAGCACGGTGTCCAGGGCGAAGGACTCCCCCGGGTACGTCGAGTCGCGGGTTCCGGAGGCGGCCACCACCGCGACCATCGCCCGGAGGTCCGCCCCGGCGTCGGCGGCGACGGCCCACTGGACGAAGCCCTGGTAGCTGACCCCGAACATGCCGAACTCGCCGTTCCACCAGGGTTGCCGCCGTAGCCAGTCGAGGGTGTCGAGGCCGTCCTCGCGCTCGTGGACCAGCGGGTCGAACCGGCTGCCGGAGCCACCGGTGCCGCGGCAGGACTGGATCACCACGTGGTAGCCCCGCTCGCCGATGAGCCGGCCGAGCAGCCGGATCGGCCCGCCCCGCCCGTACGGGGTGCGGATCAGCACCGTGGGCGCGGTCGGGCGGTCCGGGGCGTAGTGGTCGGTGCGTAGCGACACGCCGTCGCGAACCCGGACCGGGATGTCCCGGGTCAGCCTGACCCGGCGGGTCCGCGACGGCGGGAGGCGCAGCGCGGCCGTGGCGGCCCGGGTTGCCAGCGCCGCGAACACGGCCTCAGCCGTTCGCCCGGCGGGGCTCGGGCCGGGCGGCCCGGACCGCGTCGCGGTGTTCACGGAGCGTGGCGCGGACGGCCGTGACGAAACGGTGGACGGTCTCCAACTCGTCGTCGGTGAAGCCGAGCATCACCGCGTCGGTCCGGCGGCCGAGCGGTCGGAAGAACTCCCTCGCCACCTCGGCACCGCGGTCGGCGTAGTGCACCAGGACCTTACGCCGGTCGGTGGAGGTGCGGTCGCGGCGGACGTGGCCGGCGCGTTCCAGCCGGTCGAGGAGGGCGGTGACCGACCCGGAGGAGAGGTCGAGTTGTTCGCCGAGGCGACCTGGGGTGATCGGGTCACCGTGTAGTTCGGCGTCCATGACGGCGATCAGGGCCTGCAGGTCGGTGGCGCCCAGGCCGTGCAGGTGGGCGAAGGCGTGGCCGACGTGTTGGGCGTCCACCGCGTACCGCCGGAGCTCGTTGGTGATCTCCGCGATGAGTTGCTCGCGTCGGGTGTCGCGTCGCCGGTAGCTGCTCTGACCTGCCACGTCCCGATTTTCCCCTCACCCTGGTGGTGTGGTTGCAGCATAGCGGAGAGACCGATAATCTCGGCTGTCGAGATACTTGGTAATCGCGTATTCCCCCGATGTGAGTACCCGAGCCGTCATTCCGTCGAGCCCACGAGGAAACGATGTCCGTCTTCACCCACGTCGCGCGGGGCAGGTGGGCCGCGTGGCTCACCGTGCTCGCCGCGATCGTCCTCGGCGCCGCCGTCTTCGGGCTGCCGACGCCCGACAACCCCGCCCCCGTCTCCGCCACCGGCCTCTCCGACCAGTGGCAGTCCACCCAGGTCGAACGGCTCCAGGAACAGCTGCCCGCCAGCGAGGTCCAGCCGGCTCTCATCGTCGTCAGCCGCACCGACGGCGGCGCACTCACCGCCGCCGACCAGGAGACCCTCACCGGGCAGAGCAACGAACTTCGCCGGTTCGCGGTCAATGGGCAGGTGCCACCACCGCAGGTAGCCCCGGACGGCTCGGTCGCCCTGATCGCCGTGCCGCTGTCCACCACCGAGGGGCAGGAGCGAACCGTCGAGACCATCGACGAGCTGCGGGCAGTGCTGGCCGAAACCCCGGACGACCTCACCATCGACGTCACCGGGGCGCCGGCCTTCACCACCGACCTGACCCGGGTCTTCGACGGCGCGGACACCACCCTGCTGGCGGTAACCGCCGCCGTGGTGGCGCTGCTGCTGCTGATCACCTACCGCAGCCCGGTCCTCTGGATGGTGCCGCTGGCGGTCGTCGCCGCCACCGAGCAGCTCACCCTACGCGCAATCGAGACGATCGTGCCGGCGGTCGGGATCAACCTGCAGTCGGGGGCCGTCACCGGCATCGCCAGCGTCCTCGTCTTCGGCGCCGCCACCAACTACGCGCTGCTGCTGATCGCCCGCTACCGGGAGGAGCTGCGCCGCGAGGCGGACCGCTTCACGGCGATGCGAACCGCCCTGCGTCGCACCGCGGAACCCGTCCTGGCCAGCGGCTCCACCGTCGTCCTCGGCGTTCTCACCCTGCTGCTGTCCGAGCAGGAGAACAACCGGGCGCTCGCCGTGGCCTGCGCCATCGGCGTCGTGTTCGCCATGTTCTCCGCGCTCTTCGTACTCCCGGCCGCCCTGGTGATCTTCGGCCGTGGTCTGTTCTGGCCGTTCGTCCCGCGCCTCGGCAGCGCGGTCACCGAGGGACGCCTGTGGGGACGGCTCGGCGGCGTGGTCCTGCGCCGCCCGGCCTCCGTCGCGGTCCTGGCGACGCTGCTGCTGGCCGGTCTCGCCCTCGGCGGCCTGGGCATCCGCACCGGGCTGTCGGAGACCGAGCAGTTCCGGGTCGAACCGGAGGCGGTCGCCGGAGCGCAGACCCTGGCCACCGCGTTCCCTGCCGGGACCACCCAGCCGGTCGCGGTGCTCACCAACCCGACCGCCATCGCTGCGGTCACCGCGGCCGCCGCCAGAGTGCCCGGCGTCGCCTCAGCCCAACCGGGTAGCACCGGCGCCACCGTCGCCCAGGTCGACGTGGTGCTGACCGCCGAGCCCGGCACCGCCGCCTCCGACCAGACGGTACGGGAACTGCGCACGGCGGTCGCGGCAGTACCCGACTCCGCCCCACCCGCGGTCGCCGACACCGGCCCCTTCGACGGAGCCCTGGTCGGCGGCGCCGTCGCCGCCGGCTACGACACCGCCGAGGCCAACACGCTGGACCTGCGACTGATCCTGCCGATCATCCTGCTGCTGGTCGCCGCCGTCCTGGTGCTGCTGCTGCGCGGCCTGCTGGCCCCGGTGCTACTGGTACTCACCGTGATCGCGTCGTTCTTCGCCAGCCTCGGGGCGGCGTGGCTGCTCTTCGACCACGTCCTGGGCTTCCCCGCACTCGACAGCGGCGTGCTCCTGCTCGCGTTCGTGTTCCTCGTCGCCCTCGGGGTGGACTACAACATCTTCCTGGTCACCCGGGCCCGGGAAGACGCCCGCCACACCGGTACCCGGGACGGGATGCTCTCGGCTCTCCGGGTCACCGGTGGCGTCATCACCAGCGCCGGGGTGCTGCTCGCCGCGGTCTTCGCCGTCCTCGGCGTACTCCCGCTGATCCTGCTCACCCAGATCGGAGTCATCGTCTGCATCGGTGTCCTGCTCGACACCCTGCTCGTCCGGACGGTGCTGGTCCCCGCCCTGGTGTTCCTGCTCGGCGACCGGTTCTGGTGGCCCGGCCGCCCACCGGCCGTGGCCCACGGGCAAACCCCGGCCACCCCGGCGCCGGTCCCCGCCCACGACTGACGGCCCTCGTTCGGGCGCCACGGCGTGGGCGTGGTGCCCGAACCGTCAGTAGGCGAGGCAGACGCACTCGGTCATCAGCGCGCGGACGTTGCCCACATACCGCGGATTCGGGATGGTGATCGGACCCTCCCCGCTCGCCACCGCGGCGTGGCCGTAGTTGTAACTGGCGATCACCGTGTTCAGCAGGCACGAGTTCAGCTCGGCCGAGCAGAGCGCGGCGTCCAGCCGGTAGTCGCCGTCGAAGTACAGGTCGCCGATGTACTTGGTCAGCCAGGCCAGGTAGTTCACGCCGAGATAGGCGTTGTCGCGGTAGTCCCAGACGTCGTAGCTCTGCCCGAACCGTTGGTTCATCCAGTCGGCGGTCTCGGGCATCACCTGCATCAACCCGATGCCACCGTCACAGGCGACGATTGTGGACTGCCAGCCGCTCTCCTGCCACGCGGTCGCCTTCACCAGGGCCGCCGGAATCCGAATGTCCGGTGCGGAGGTCGGCCAGTACGTCTTCGCCGCGGCCTTGGTAAGTGCCGACCTCGCCTGCGTGCGGGAAGCCGGCGTGCCCTCGTGGCTGGGTGGGCACCCCGTCGGCTCCAACTCCGGCGGCGGAGGTGGGGCCGGCGGCTCCGGAGCGGATTTCGCCGCCGCCTGGGACGACGCGGTGGCGGTGGGCTTCGCTGCGGACCCACCGCTGGCGGAACTGCTGGGTGTGGCGCTGTGGCTCGGCGCGGCACCCAACTCCGTCCGCGCGAACGGGGTGGCGCTCGGCGAGGGCTCCGTGGTGCTGGCCGCCACGCTCCGGTCGTCCGTCGCCTCGCCCCGCTCCCCCGCGCACCCCACCGTGAGCAGTACAACAGCGAGCGCACCCACGCCGATCCGAAACATCTTCATGCCCCCTCCGACCGACGCAAGGTAGCAGTTGTCGATGCCTACCGCCGTCCCGTCACCCGCCGGAGACCCCCTGCGGTGGACGCGACTCGGCTGCCGCCGGGCCCGGCGAGTCGCCGACGTCCGAGGCCACCCCGACCGCCCGGTCCCGGGTCACCCACGCCACCATGAACACGGCCGTCCAGGCTACCCCCAGCAGCACCCCGGAAAGCGCGCTGCTGGCGGTGCTCAAGCCGAGGTAGAGCCGGGCGCCACCGACCCCCACCACCCCGACGGCAGCGCCGGTCCAGGCGGCGACCGCGACCGGCCAACGGGCGCCCCGGGACAGCAGCCACGCGAGGGTGCACAGGCTCGCGGCGACCACGGCGGTCTGGGTCGGAAACAACACCGGCGGGCCGGACCGGTCGGGTTGCACCACGTCGGCGGCGACCGCCAGCACCACCAACGGCATGCACGCGCCGACGGTGCCCACCACGCTGAGCAGGTCCGCCCGCCAGGGTCGCTGCCGCCAGGCGACCCCCGCCGCCACCACCGACACGAACAGGATCACCACCGGGCCACGCAGCGCCGAAACGGCGGCCAGCGCCACCTCCACCGCCTCCGGCGTACGACGGGCGGCGAACCAGTCGGCGACGGCGCCGTCCACCACCGACAGCCCGCTCCGCCGGACCACCGCGCCGAGCACCCAGGCGATGGCGAGCCCGGCCAGGAACAGCAGCAGTAGGCCGGCAACCAGGTTCAGCAGCAACGTCCACCCGGGACCGAGGGAACGGGCGAGCAGACCGAAGAGCGCCCCGTAGCGACGGGTCAGCCCGCGCACCGGGGGCAGGCCGCCGGCGCGGGACAGCAGCGCCCGTACCGGGTCCGGGTTTCGACCCAGCCAGCGCCCGGCCAGCAGCACCGCCAGCACCGCCCCGAGCAGCACCAGGACCGCGCCCGTGGCCCGGCCGAGCAGGTGCGAGACCGTCTCGTACGACTCGCCGGCCAGGTTTCCGGCGATCACCGAGCCTCCCACCCAGGTCACCACCCCACCCAGATTCCAGGGCGCGAACCGTCGGTACGGCATCTGCCCGGCCCCGGCCAGCCGGGGCACCAAGGTCCGGGCGAAGGCCACCCAGCGGCCGGTGAAGACGCCCCGGCCTCCCAGTCTTCCGAGCATCGCGTCCGCGCGGCGCCACCGGTGGGGCCCGATGCGGGCACCGAACCGGCTGGCGCGCAGCCGGGGCCCGTACCGGCGACCGGCCCGGAACGCCACCGCGTCTCCCAGCACACCCGCGGCGATCATCACCAGCAGCGCCGGCCCCAGCGGCAGGGTTCCGGTGTAGGTGAGGAAGCCGACCAGCAGCAGAGTCGCCTCCCCGGGCATCAACAACCCGAAGATGAGCGCCGTCTCGGCGGCTACGATCAACGCTGCGACCAGCAGGATCAGCCCAGGTGGCAGCTCCTGCAGCCGGCTCAGTACCTCATTCACCCGGGCCCCTGGTCACGAGGGTCAGCTTGCCAGCGGTCGAGCGCGAGTTACAGGCGTTTCGGTAGAGATCCGGGATACCCCGGGGAAGACCCCGGATGACCCCGACGCCGCGCCGGATCCGCGCAGACGGAAGGATGGAGGCATGCAGCTTCGCACCGACCTCCGCAACGTCGCCATCATCGCCCACGTCGACCACGGCAAGACCACCCTGGTTGACGCCATGTTGCGGCAGGCTGGCGCCTACGGCGCCCGGGGTGAGGTGACCGAACGGGTGATGGACTCGATGGATCTCGAACGCGAGAAGGGCATCACCATTCTCGCGAAGAACACCGGCGTGCGGTACCTGCCGGCCGACGGCTCCGACCCGGTGACCATCAACATCATCGACACCCCGGGGCACGCCGACTTCGGCGGCGAGGTGGAGCGCGGTCTCACCATGGTCGACGGCGTCGTGCTGCTGGTGGACGCCAGTGAGGGCCCGCTACCGCAGACCCGGTTCGTGCTCCGCAAGGCCCTCCGGGCGCGGATGCCGATCATCCTGGTCATCAACAAGGTGGACCGGCCCGACGCTCGGATCAAGGAGGTCGTGGACGACACCTACGAGCTCTTCCTCGATCTGGACGCCGACGATGCGCAGATCGACTTCCCGATCGTCTACGCCTGCGCCCGGGACGGTATCGCCTCCCTCACCCAGCCCGCCGACGGCGCGGTCCCACAGGACAGCCACAACCTCGAACCGTTGTTCCGCACCCTGCTCGACACCATCCCGCCGCCCGCGTACGACGAGCAGGCCCCGCTCCAGGCGCACGTCACCAACCTGGACGCCTCGCCGTTCCTCGGCCGACTCGCCCTCTGCCGGGTTCGGCAGGGCACGATCGCCAAGGGGCAGACCGTCGCCTGGTGCCGCACCGACGGCAGCAGCCAGCGGGTGCGCATCTCCGAGATGCTGATGACCGAGGGCCTGGAGAGCAAGCCGGCCGACTCCGCCGGGCCGGGTGACATCATCGCCGTCGCCGGCATCCCGGAAATCATGATCGGGGAGACGCTCGCCGACGCGGAGGACCCGCGGCCGCTGCCGCTGATCACCGTTGACGAGCCGGCCATCTCCATGACCATCGGCACCAACACCTCCCCGCTGGTGGGCCGGGCCAAGGGCGCCAAGGTCACCGCGCGGATGGTCAAGGACCGGCTGGACCGGGAGCTGATCGGCAACGTCTCGCTGCGGGTCCTGCCGACCGAACGGCCCGACGCCTGGGAGGTACAGGGCCGCGGCGAACTGGCCCTGGCCATCCTGGTCGAGCAGATGCGCCGCGAGTCCTACGAGTTGACCGTCGGCAAGCCGCAGGTCGTCACCAAGGAGATCGACGGGAAGACCTGCGAGCCGGTGGAGCGGCTGACCATCGACGCGCCCGAGGAGTACCTGGGCGCGATCACCCAGCTGCTGGCCACCCGCAAGGGTCGGATGGAGCAGTTGGTCAACCACGGCACCGGCTGGATCCGGATGGAGTGGCTGGTCCCGGCCCGGGGTCTGATCGGATTCCGCACCCAGTTCCTCACCGAGACCCGGGGCACCGGCATCCTGCACCACGTCTTCGAGTCGTACGAGCCGTGGTTCGGCGAGCTCCGGACCCGCAACAACGGCTCGCTGGTCGCGGACCGGACCGGCACCGCCACCTCGTTCGCGATGATGAACCTGCAGGAACGCGGCACCCTCTTCGTCGAGCCGAGCACCGAGGTGTACGAGGGCATGATCGTCGGGGAGAACTCCCGCTCCGACGACATGGATGTCAACATCACCAAGGAGAAGAAGCTCACCAACATGCGCTCGTCAACGGCCGACGAGACGGAGAAGCTGATCCCGCCCCGCAAGCTCTCCCTGGAGCAGGCCCTGGAGTTCTGCCGCGAGGACGAGTGCGTCGAGGTGACCCCGGCCGCGGTGCGGATCCGCAAGGTACTGCTCGACCAGACGCAGCGGGCCCGGGCGACGGCCCGCCGCAAGCACGCCAGCTGAGGGCCACGCCGGGGCGCCGACACCGCGAGACGCGCGGCGGCGCCCCGGCGTACCCTCGGTAGGTGATCTTCGTCGGTCTCGACGCGCACCTCGACCGGATCCCCGCTACCGTCTCGGCCTACCTGGCTCGCCTCGACGCGGCCCCCACCTGGACCCGGCACCCGGACACCACCCACTACGCGGCCAGCACGATGAAGGTGGCCGTGCTGGTGGCGCTCTACCGCGACCTGGCGGCCGGGCGCCTCGCCCACGACACCGCCGTACCGGTCCGCAACGAGTTCGACTCGGCCCAGCCCGGCGCCGCTCGGTTCGCCTGCACCCGCCCCGCCCGAAACGACGACGACGTCTGGGACCGGCTCGGCGGTACCGCCCCGCTACGTTGGCTGGCCGAACGCATGATTGTCCGATCCAGCAACCTCGCCACCAACCTGCTCCTGAAGCAGGTCGGCCTGCCGGCCGTCGCCGACGTCTGGGCCCGGGCCGGAGCCCGGCACAGCGTCACCGGCCGCGGCATCGAGGATTTCGCCGCCCGTACGGTCGGCATCACCAACCTGGTCACCGCCGCCGACCTCGCCGCCCTCCTGCGCGGCCTGGCGCTCGGTGCCACCCGGCCCGGCCCGCTGGCGACACCCGAAAGCTGCGCCGCCATGCTCGACCTCCTCGTCGCGCAGGAACACCGCGAGGATCTCGCCGCCGGCCTGCCCGCCGGCACCCGGATCGCCCACAAGAACGGCTGGGTACGTGGGGTACGGCACAGCGTTGGGGTCGTCTACCCCGCCGACGCGCCCCCGTACGTCCTCGCCGTCTGCAGCACCAGCGACCGCCCCGACCACAGCCCGGACGAGGTTGCCCGCCAGCTCCTCGCCGACATCTCCGCCCGCGCCTTCGCCCACCGCCACCAGCTCGGCTGAGCCGCGCCGCCACCTCTTCGGCGGGCCGAGCTCACCCCGCCACGGTGGAGGTCACTCCAGCAACCGCGCCCGCAACGTCGCCACCAGTTCGTCGTCCACCCCGAGCCCGTCGCGCAGGTACGACCCGAACGACCCGTACACCCGCCGCGCCTCGTCGTACCCGGCGTCCAGGTACTCGTCGCGTACCTCCAGCACCGGCCGCACCACGGTGACGTCCAACTCCGGGCTCCGCCGACGCATCCCGGCGAGGAGCACCTCCCGCAGGCTCTCGGTGAGCACATTGTTGGCGAGGTAGTCCGCCCGGATCGTCGCCTCGTCCACCCCGAGGGCGTGCAGCAGTACCGCCGTCAACCAGCCGGTCCGGTCCTTACCCGCCGAGCAGTGGTAGAGCAGGGGCAGGTTCGCCGCCTCCGCCGCCAACCGCACCGCCGCACCGTAGCCGGCCCGCGCCGACTCCCCGGTCACGAACCAGCGGTAGATGGATCGCATCGCCGCCGGAGTGCCCTCCTGCGCCAGTTCCGCATACGCGCTGAGGTCGTGACCGAGCAGCACCGCCGACACGTAGGTGAAGACCGGATGCGTCACGTCGTACACCGGCAGGTGGATCACCCGGGGGTCCCCCGGCAGCCGATCCGGTGGGGCCACCGCCGCCTCGGTGGCGTCCCGCAGGTCCACCACACAGGCCGGCATCAGCTTCGCCAGCACCGGTAGGTCCTCGTCGGTAAGCCGCCCCAACGCCGGGGTACGCAGCAACACCCCGCTGCGCACCCGACGGCCCCCCGCACCGACCAGACCGCCGAGGTCCCGCGCGTTCGGCGCCCCCACCAGCGCCAGCTCCCGGCCGGTCACGCCGGTGCTCCACTCCGTTGGCGGACGCCACTCGCCCGCACCACACCCGTCTCGATGGTCCACTTGTCCACGCAGTCCCCAATCACCCGCCGGTCCCCTCCAGGGTGCCCGATGGCGATCACGGCGGGGTTCCGGCGTGGCTCTCAGTCGCGGACCTCAACCAGGTTCCGGCGTCGGTCCCGGGACGACTTCACCAGGCTGGCCACCGTCGCCAGCGTCAAGGTACCCAGGATGACCGTCAGCGAGAGCCAGATCGGGATGTGCGGGGCCCAGCCGACGTGCTCGCCTCCGTTGACGAACGGCAGGCTGTTGTCGGCCAGGGCTTCCAGTACCAACTTGACGCCGATGAAGCCGAGTACCACCGCGAGGCCGTAGCTCAGGTAGATCAGCCGGTCCAGCAGGCCGCCGAGCAGGAAGTAGAGCTGCCGCAGACCCATCAGGGCGAAGACGTTCGCGGTGAACACCAGGTACGCCTCCTGCGTGATACCGAAGATCGCCGGAATCGAGTCGAGCGCGAAGATCAGATCTGTGGTGCCGATCGCGATCATCACGACCAGCATCGGGGTGAACACCCTCCGCCCGTGCTCGTACGTGGTGAGCTTCGCGCCGTCGTAGTCCCGCGAGATCGGCAGCGCCCGACGGCTCCACCGGATCAGCAGGTTCTCGCTGAAGTCGTCCTCATCCGAATCGCCCTGCCGAGCGAGGTTGATCGCCGTGTAGATGAGGAACGCGCCGAAGATGTAGAAGACCCACGAGAACTGGGAGATCAACGCGGCGCCGGCGGCGATGAAGCCACCGCGCATCAGCAACGCGAGCACGATGCCGATGAGCAGGACCTTCTGCTGGTAGATCCGCGGCACACCGAAACGGGCCATGATGATCACGAAGACGAAGAGGTTGTCGACCGAGAGGCTGTACTCGGTGAGCCAACCGGTGTAGAACTGCCCCGCCGCGCTCGGCCCGGAGACGAGCCAGATTCCCGCACCGAAGACCAGCGCGAGGGCGACGTAGAAGCCGACCCAGAGACTCGACTCCCGCATGCTCGGTTCGTGTGGGCGACGACCGATGATCAACAGGTCGATGATGAGAATCGCGGTCAGTGCGACGAGCGTCCCCGCCCACACCAGTCCGGACACGTCCAAGGCTCAACCTCCGGCAGACACGCAACAATCGGCACACCGTACGCCCGGGGAGGGCGGGGTGTGCCGATGACGCCGACTATGGTGACTGTCGGAGGTCTCTTCCGCCACCTCCCCTTCCGGGATGATGACCGATGGGGCCGGGCCAAGCCACCAGGTTCGCGCTCGACCGTGCTGACGACTCCATCACGGGGGAATACTCCCCTCCGCCGTTCATTGTCGCCCACCTCGTGGCGCCACCACACAGCGGGCGGCCGGTGTCCCCCGTATGCCCACCAAGCCCCTGGTCATGGCGGGGCAGCGGGGCGCGGCGCAGCGGGGCAGCGGGGGTAGCCACCGCGCCGGAGCCTGTCGAGTTGCCCAGCGAGAAGAGCCGAGGAGCCCGGGCTGGTGGGCGGCGGCCCGGTTCACCCTCGGCAGATCTCGGCTACCCGGACGCCGAGCTGGCTGCGCCACCGTGCGAAGCTGCACACATGGTGCTCGAAGTCGCGTTGATCGACGTACTGCCAGGACATGAGGATGCCTTCGCAGCCGCGTACGCCAAGGGACACTCGGTGCTCGCCGATACGCCCGGCTGCCACTCGGTGCGTATGACCCGCGGAGTCGAGTCACCATCCCGCTTCGTACTGCTGGTCGAGTGGGACTCGGTCGAGGCGCACGACCAGAACTTTCGCGCCTCCGACCGGTTTGTCCGGTGGCGGGAGCTGATCGGCCCGCACTTCGCCAACCCGCCGCAGGTCGAACACTTCACCGACGTGCCGGGCGGGCAATGAGTGCTCCGAGGACCGGTACCTCAGCGGCCACGCCGGTCGACAGGTGACCCAAGCAGTGACCCGGCGCCGGCGAAGGCTGTCACACCCAGCGCTTACGGTATCGCCACCCGCGCCGACCGCTGGCCCCGATGCGCTCGGGGGCACCGGGTCCGGTTGGTCGCGCCGCGCCACCCGGGTGCACGTCGCCGGCCTGGTAGCCGGCGGCATGCGCCCGCCAAATCCGACCGGTTAGTCACGCCGTGCCCACCCCCGAACCACACCCCGGCGACCGGCGGCATGCACCCGCCACGTCAGGCATGGGTCACGACACTCCCGCCGCATCCATCCCGCGCAGTTCCTTCTTCAACTCCGAGATCTCGTCACGTATTCGGGCGGCCAACTCGAACTGCAACTCCCGGGCAGCGGCGAGCATCTGGCCATTCAGCTCCTGAATCAGCTCCGCCAGCTCCGCACGGGCCATTCCCTCCCGGGCCGGTCCGGCGGCGGCTCGGCTGCGGCTACGGGTCTCCTTCACCGGCGCCTTGCCGCGGGAGAGCTGCCGGGCCGCTCCACCGACCCGGTTGTCGGTCTCCTCCGCCTCCCGGTAGATGTCGTCGAGAATGTCGTGAATCTTCTTGCGCAGCGGCTCCGGACTGATGCCGTGCGCCTCGTTGTGCGCGATCTGCTTGGCCCGGCGCCGGTTGGTCTCCCCGACCGCCTCCGCCATCGATGGAGTGATCTTGTCGGCGTACATGTGTACCTGGCCGGAGACGTTACGCGCCGCCCGCCCGATCGTCTGGATCAATGATCTGCCGCTGCGCAGGAAGCCCTCCTTGTCGGCGTCGAGGATGGCGACCAGCGACACCTCCGGCAGATCGAGCCCCTCCCGCAGCAGGTTGATACCGACCAGCACGTCGTAGTCACCCTTACGGAGTTCCCGCAGCAACTCGACGCGGCGCAGCGTATCCACCTCGGAGTGCAGATAACGCACCCGGATACCGTTCTCCAGGAGGTAGTCGGACAGGTCCTCGGCCATCTTCTTCGTCAACGTGGTGACCAGCACCCGCTCGTCGCGCTCGGTACGCAACTTGATCTCGTGCATCAGGTCATCGATCTGGCCCTTGGTCGGCTTGACCACCACCTCCGGGTCAACCAGGCCGGTCGGTCGGATGACCTGCTCCACATACTCGCCCTGCGCGTGCTCCAACTCCCAGGAGCCGGGGGTGGCCGAGAGGAAGACCAGCTGGCCGACCCGCTCCAGGAACTCGTCAAACCGCAACGGCCGGTTGTCGGCGGCGCTGGGCAGTCGGAAGCCGTGGTCGATCAGCATCCGCTTGCGGGACGCGTCGCCCTCGTACATCCCGCCGATCTGCGGGATGGTCACGTGCGACTCGTCAACCACGGTGAGGAAGTCGTCCGGGAAATAGTCGAGCAGGCAGTGCGGCGGGCTGCCGGGCAGTCGGCCGTCGATGTGCATCGAGTAGTTCTCGATGCCGGAGCAGAAGCCGACCTGTCGCATCATCTCGATGTCGTACGTCGTCCGCATCCGCAGCCGCTGCGCCTCCAGCAGGCTGCCCCGCTGCTCCAGCTCGGCCAGCCGCTCGCCCAGCTCGGCCTCGATGTCGCGGATCGCCCGCTCCATTCGCGCCGGCCCGGCCGCGTAGTGGGTGGCGGGGAAGATCAGTAGGTGGTCGACCTCTCGGACCACATCACCGGTGAGCGGGTTGAGGTAGTAGAGCCGTTCCACCTCGTCCCCGAACAGCTCGATCCGGATCGCCAGCTCCTCGTAGGCGGGAATGATCTCCAAGGTGTCGCCCCGCACCCGGAAGGTGCCCCGCTGGAAGGCCATGTCGTTGCGGGCGTACTGAATGTCGACCAGCCGGCGCAGTAGCTGGTCGCGGTCCAGCTCCTGACCGGTCACCACCCGGACGGCCCGGTCCAGGTACTCCTCCGGGGTACCCAGGCCGTAGATCGCCGAGACGGTGGCGACCACCACCACATCCCGGCGGGTGAGCAGCGACATCGTGGCCGAGTGGCGTAGCCGCTCCACCTCCTCGTTGATCGAGGAATCCTTCTCGATGTACGTATCAGTCTGCGGAATATACGCCTCGGGCTGGTAGTAGTCGTAGTAGGAGACGAAATACTCCACCGCATTGTTGGGCAGCAGCTCGCTGAATTCCTTGGCCAGCTGGGCGCAGAGGGTCTTGTTCGGCGCCAACACGAGCGTCGGGCGCTGCAACCGCTCAATCAACCACGCTGTGGTGGCGCTCTTGCCGGTGCCGGTCGCGCCGAGCAGCACCGTGTGCCGGTCACCACGCCGGACCCGCTGCTCCAGGTCGTCGATCGCGGCCGGCTGATCACCGGCCGGCTGGAAGTCACTGACGACCTGGAAACGGCCGTCCAGCCGGGGAATGTCGAGCGCCATGGACCCACCGTACGCTCGGTGGCTGACATTTCGGGACGACCACCATCCCCGATGATCACCTCCGATATTTCCGTTGTCGGCCCCCACCTGGCGAGCTACGCTTCTCGGGTAGGCCGCTCGCGGCGGCCGACCGGGCCGGCAACGGGCCTAGAACGGCCCCCCACCCCCGGCACCGGGTCGCAGCACCCGCATTCCGGCGTGCGCACCCGACGTGGTCGCGCTGACCGCGCTGACCGGCCGCCGCGAGCGCACATCCGCGTCACCAGTTGCCGGTCGACGCCGTTCAACATCCCGTGGAGTCCTCCGCCCGCACCCGCCGTACCCCCCGTCCCCGCCGTACCCCCCGGCATCGGCCCACGCCCGATACCCAACCCACCCCGGCCGCCTCCGACGACGCCCAAACCGGCCAGCTTCCCCGGATCACCGGCCGCCGCCGGACCATCCTCCGTACGCTCGCCGCGGTGGCCCTGCTCGCCGCCACCGCACTGGTTCTCGGTCTGAGCTGGATACCCGACCCAGCCGAGCCATCCCGCCAGCCGACCGCCGACGAGCGAACCCGACTCGCCGCGGTACGGGTCACCAACTACCGCGATCTGCGGGCCGGTGTACACCTGACGGCCGGGACCGGAGCCGCCCGGGTCGACCTGGTCGGCTGGGTCGACTGGTCCCGACCGCTGCTCTACCTCGATCTCGGTGGTCCCGGCCTCGGCGCCCAACGGGGTCTGCTCCAGGCGACGCCCGCAGTGCTGCTACTCCGCCCGGACTCCACCACCCCGACATCCCCGTCACCGGCGCCCCCGCCCCTGGTACCCCCGGCTGATGGGTGGCGGCTAGCCGCCCCGCCGACCGCCGACCGCCTCCGGCCGCTGCTCGACCTGCTCTTCGCCCTCGCCACCGACCGGGCCGATCCACCAGTCGGGGAGACGGCACGGTGGATCGCCAACGCCGACGGGACCGACGTCCTCACCGCCCGGCTGCCGCCGGCCCCACCCGGCGCACCAACACCCCCGCCCGCCACCGAGGTTCACTGGTGGGTGGATCGGGAGGCACGGCTACACCGGATGGAGGCCCGGCTCCCCGACCTCGGCTCGGTCACCGTACGACTGAACCGCGCCGACCGACCATCGCTACGTCCGGTGGCGGCCCTCGGTGGACAGGCCGGTACCCCCCGGCCGCTCAACGCTGCCGAACGCCGCCGCCTGACGTCACTCCCCACCCAACTCCGCGCCGCGGGCGAGGCGCGCGCCACGCTCACGGCACTGCTCGGCTCGGCAGCCAACCTTCGGGGGACGGGATGGATCAACTGGAGCCGACGCAGCGCGTACCTCGCGGTGGATGACCTTGACGCCCCACGTCGGCGTACCCTGCTCCGGCACGAACATGGACGCACCACCCAAACCGAGCTGCCAGTAACCGTCAAGGCCGGGATGGACCCGGTGCCGCCACCGCTGCCCGTCCCCACCAGCGGCTGGGAACCCGCTCCCGACGCCGGGCTCGCGGCCCTGCTCGACGCCGTGCTACGCGCGGCGACCCCCGCCGAGGCGGGCACGGCGCACCGGATCCGGGGCGACCGGCTGACCGGCGCCGAGCTCGATGTGGTCGAGGTGGTGGCGGCCGTCGGCGAACCGGTTCGCTACTGGCTCGACCAGTCCGGGCTCCCCCACCGGCTCCAGTTCCCGACGGCGGCCGGTACCTGGGCACAGGTGGACCTCACGTTCGAGGACGGTGCCACGGGCTGACCCTCTCGACACGCACCGATCGGGCGGAGGCGCTACGCGGGTCAGGGCCGCCGGCCCGTCACGGCCGCCCGCCGGGCCCGCCCGCCGCCCGGACGTACAGGCGCACCGGGCGCGCCGGGTCAGCACTGCCATGCACCCGTTCCGGCCAGCCTGCCGCATTCCGTCCTGACTCGGGCAGCCGGGGAAACCCGGCATCCGCGAGTTGCTCGGCCAGCGCTCCGTCCGCGTCGTCCAGGCACGGCACGGTGAGCTGGATGACGATCACATCCATTGAGTCCAATTCTGGAATCGCCATCGAGCCGATGTAGTCGATCGGCAGGTCCGCGGGGGTGACAGCGCGGTGGATCCGGGCGGCCAGCCGAGCGTACTGCTCGGGCTGGGCCAGGTCGGCTTCCACGCGCTCGGTCCGGGGCAGGTCGGCCTCCATGCGCTCGCTCCGGGGCAGGTCGGCCGCTCGCCGGTCGCGGAGATTGACCGCGTAGGGCAGCAGTCGGTCGGCCCAGAGCGCGTCCACCGCGCGGTGCAACTCGTCGCGGGTCCCGTCGTTGGTCAGCACCACGTCCGCTACTGCTCGGCGGCGATCGTCGTCGGCCTGCGCGGCGATCCGCCGCCGCGCCTCGGCCGGTGCCATCCCCCGGTCACGGGTCAGTCGCTCCAAGCGGATCGACAGGGCCGTCTGCACCACGATCACCAGGTGGTACGTGGGGCTAAGCCCCGACTCGACCAACAGCGGTACGTCGTTGACGACGACCGCGCCGGGTGGCGCCGCGGCCACCAGTTCGGCCGTGCGGGTCCGGACCCGCGGGTGAATGATCGCCTCCAGGGCGCGGCGACCCGGTTCGTCGGTGAAGACCAGGGCGCCGAGCGCCGCCCGGTCGAGCGCCCCGTCCGGGCCGAGCACCCGATCACCAAAGGTGGCGACGATCTCCGCGAGCCCTGCGGTGCCCGGCGCCACCACCTCGCGGGAGAGCTGGTCGGCGTCCACAATCACCGCGCCCAGCCCCGCCAGTCGGGCCGCGACGGCGCTCTTGCCCGAGCCGATCCCACCGGTCAGTCCCACCATCAACACCGGACCAGTCAACCGGATCAGCCGGCAGCACGCCACACCGGCGCCCCGGCTCACCCCGGTCGGTAGAAACGGCGGAGCCCCGCCCCGGCGATCTGTCGATCACCGAGACGGGGCCCGTCGTCAGTACCGGCTCCGGTGCGCCGCGGGGCGGCCCGGAGCCCCCGGATCACTTGCCGCCGGCGAGCTTCTCCCGCAGGGCGGCGAGCGCCTCGTCGGTGGCGAGGGTGCCGGCCGGCTCCTCCGCCGGCCGGCTCGGAGCCGCGGTCGTCGTGGTGGTCGGGCTGGCGGCCGGCGGGTTGGCCGCAGCCTCGGCGTCGGCGGCGCGGGATGCCTGCACCTGCTTCTGGTGGGCCTCCCAACGCTGACGCGCCTCGGCGTACTGCTGCTCCCAGGTCTCGCGCTGCTTCTCGTAGCCCTCGAGCCACTCGCCCGTCTCCGGGTCGAAGCCCTCGGGGTAGATGTAGTTGCCCTCGGCGTCGTAGGTCGCCGCCATGCCGTAGAGGGTCGGGTCGAAGTGCTCCTCGCCCTCGACGAAGCCCTCGTTGGCCTGCTTGAGCGACAGCGAGATCCGGCGACGCTCCAGGTCGATGTCGATGACCTTGACCATGACCTCGGAGCCGACCTGGACGACCTGCTCCGGGATCTCCACGTGGCGCTCGGCCAGCTCGGAGATGTGGACCAGACCCTCGATGCCGTCGTCCACCCGGACGAACGCGCCGAACGGCACCAGCTTGGTGACCTTACCGGGCACGATCTGCTGGATCGCGTGGGTGCGGGCGAACTGACGCCACGGGTCCTCCTGGGTCGCCTTCAGCGACAGCGAGACCCGCTCGCGATCCAGGTCGACGTCGAGGACCTCGACCTCGACCTCCTGGCCCACCTCGACCACCTCGGACGGGTGGTCGATGTGCTTCCAGGAGAGCTCGGAGACGTGCACGAGGCCGTCCACGCCGCCCAGGTCGACGAAGGCGCCGAAGTTGACGATCGAGGAGACAACGCCCTTCCGGACCTGTCCCTTCTGCAGCTTGTTGAGGAACTCGGTGCGCACCTCGGACTGCGTCTGCTCGAGCCAGGCCCGGCGGGACAGGACCACGTTGTTGCGGTTCTTGTCCAGCTCAATGATCTTGGCCTCGAGCTCGCGGCCGACGTACGGCTGGAGGTCCCGCACCCGACGCATCTCGACCAGGGAGGCCGGCAGGAAGCCGCGCAGCCCGATGTCGAGGATCAGGCCGCCCTTGACCACCTCGATGACCGAGCCACGGACCACGCCGTCCTCGTCCTTGATCTTCTCGATCGTGCCCCAGGCGCGCTCGTACTGCGCCCGCTTCTTCGAGAGGATCAGCCGCCCCTCCTTGTCCTCCTTCTGGAGAACAAGGGCCTCAATGTGGTCACCGACCGAGACGACCTCGGCGGGGTCCACGTCGTGCTTGATCGACAGCTCCCGAGAGGGGATGACGCCCTCGGTCTTGTAGCCGATGTCGAGCAGGACCTCGTCCCGATCGACCTTGACGACGGTGCCTTCGACAATGTCGCCGTCATTGAAGTACTTGATGGTCTCGTCGATCGCGGCGAGGAATGCCTCTTCGCTGCCGAGATCGTCGACGGTGACCTTGGTGGCGCTCGAGGGGGCCTCGATGCTGCTCGTCATGTGGGCGGTTGCTCCGGTCGGATGGTTGTCATCACGGATGTGAGCCGCGGTGACCTGTTCGCGCAAACGGACCCGCCGCCGGGCACACCGAACGATCACTGCGCGGGATCATGATGTGGCTCCGTCGACCGCGCACCTGCTCCCTACCGAGGCACACAATCCGCGAGCGCGTCGTCTAGCCTACCCTCTGCATTACCACAGCGTGCAAGGCCTCCCACCCGCTCACCATCGCGCCACCTGCGAAAGCGGATTATCGTCGAATAACACGCCCGGCCTGTCACCCGAATCACACCGCCCCCACCGGCACCACGCCAGCCATCAGGTGGCGGGCCGCTCGGCGACGAAGATGGCGGTGCCCGGGATCAGCCGGCCCCGCAACGGGCTCCACTGACCCCAGGTTTCCTCGTGCCCCGGCGGCCATTCCGGTTCCACCAGGTCGCGAAGAACGAAGCCGGCGGCAGTCAGGTCCCGGATCCGATCACCGAGGGTACGGTGTGCCTCGATGTAGGTCGGCGCCCCCGACGAGTCCTCCTCCACGTAAGGGCGGCGGTCGAAGTAGGAGTGCACCGCGACCAGGCCGCCCTCGCCAGCGTCATCCAGAAAGACCCAGCGCAGTGGATGGGTAACCGCGAAAACCCAGGCTCCGCCGGGTCGCAGCACCCGAAACACCTCGCGCATCAGCGTCGCCGAGTCCGCGACAAACGGAACCGCACCGAACGCGGAATGTACGGTGTCGAAGACGCCCGCGCCGAACGGCAACGCCAGGGCATCAGCCTGCACGAGTGGCACCGGCACGCCCGAGCGCTCGGCGGCCAGCCGAGCCTGCCGCAACATGCCGGCGGACAGGTCGAGAGCCGTGACCTCTGCCCCCTGCCCGTCCAGCCAGCGGGAGCCCGCGGCCGCACCACATCCCAACTCCAGGAGCCGAGACCCGGCAACCGCACCAAGCAGCCGCGCCTCCGCCTCCCGCAGCCCCTCGGGACCCCACACGAGATCAACGTCCCCGAGGAAGGCGCCGTGCTCCGCCTGATAGCTGTCTGCGTCGTGGTCCCACCACCGTCGGCTCGCCGCCCGCCCCTCAGCCGGTGACACCACCCGGCGGGTGACCGCCGGTTCGGACTGCTGCATCCTGCCAACGGTACGGATCGTGGTAACCCGAGTCCGCGGCGGCCGTCGTTTTCGTCCAAGACTCCGCCGGTGGCCGTTGCCTAGCATGGGCGGCGCGCGCCACCACGGCGCGTCGGCCCGGCGCTGCGGCCGTTCGATCGACAGGGTGACGCTCGTCGCCTACTCCTGGGAGCACGAGACATGCGTGAGCTGGTCTACACCGGGTTCATCTCGCTCGACGGCGTCTTGGACTCCCCCGGCGGCGGGCCGGGTGAGGAACACCGCAGCGGCGGTTGGGTCTTCAAGGACATCGAATTCCTACCCGAGGTCTTCTCGCTCAAGGGCGAGGAGCTCAAGGAGACCTCGGCACTGATGTTCGGCCGCCGAAGCTACGAGGCGTTCGCGCCGATCTGGCGCGACTCGGACGACCACGCCGACTACCGGGAACTGCCCAAGTACGTCGTCTCGACCACGCTGCCCGACGACGCCCTCGTCCCGGGGTGGGGACCGACGACGGTCCTGCGATCAACCGAGGACATCATCGAGCTCAAGCAGAGCGCGGGCGGCGCGATATTCATCCACGGCAGCGCCGAACTCGCCCGACGGCTCTCCGACGCCGGGTTGATCGACCGGTACCACCTGCTCTGCTTCCCACTCCTACTCGGTGCCGGGAAGAGCCTGTTCAGCACGGCGGACCGGGCCAAGCAGGTACTGCACCTCCGGGACACCGCGGCCTACCCGAACGGTGTCGTCAAGCTGCTCTACGACGTCGTCCGTTAATCCAGATCCAGGGCGATCGGGCCGCCCGCGCCCGCGCGGAGTTGCCGCGCCGTACGGCCCACGTACCGGCGCAGCGCACGGGCCAGGTGCGGCTCGTCAACGTACTCGAGCCGGGAGACGACATCGGCGACCGGGGTGGTGGCGGCCAGGAGCGCCGCCGCTTCGCGTACCCGTTCGACCTGCCGCACCGCGCCTTGGGTGAGCCCGGTTGCCGCTCGGAATCGACGTTCGACGGTCCGCTGCGAGACGGACGGCCGGTGGCCTCGGAGGACCGCGGTGACGATCGGGTCACGGACTACGGCTCCGCTTTGGACCAGGCGGTCCACCAGGGCCTCGGCGTCGTCCGGGCCGGGGGTCTCCCAGCGGGCGCCCGCCAGCCGGAAGGTCCGGCGGGTGGTGTCGGGAAGCTCGACGCCGCCGTCCACCAGAGCCGGCGTCGAGACGGCCCGCAGCGACGTACCGACGGCGAAGTCGATCCCGACGAAGCTCGCGCCCTCCGGCACCGGTGCGGCGCTGGTCCTCGTCTCGGGTCCGGTGATGGCCGCGTACGCGGTACCCAGCCGCTCCCAGAACACCAGGCCCCAACAGACCGTCGCTACCGAAGTCATCTCCGCGACCCCCGTACTCGTGCCGGTCCAGACGGCGTCGATCCAGGGCGAGTCGGATACGCGCGTCTGGAGTCGTAGGGCCATCCGACCAGGATAAGGGTGGTCCCCGTACCCGCGCTGGCTCGCCGGGCGCGAACGAGGCGAACCGGCGCACCGTCGTCAGGGCCGTTTCCGCAGTTCTGGCCCGGGTACGCCAGGCGGACCGGGCCGGACAGGAGGTGCTACGCCGTGAGCCGTCGTAACGACCCGCAGCGGACCTACCAAGAGTTCACCGTGGCGGTGAACATGCGCCCCGGTGAACTGTCGAAGTGGCTGGGGACCGAGAAGTCCAAGCAGGTGGGCTGGCGGAGACGGGGCGACCAGGGCGGCGAGACGGTCGGCCACCGCTCCGGGCGACGAATCCTCGACCTGCTCCGGCGGCGACGGGGCGACCTCTCCGAGGACGACTACCGGCACATGCGGAAAGTTGTCGGCTATGTCCGCCGGCACATGGCGCAACGGCCCAGTGGCGACGTTCGGGACACCCGATGGCGATACTCCCTGATGAACTGGGGGCACGACCCGGCCAAGGGCCCGCTGCCGCCACCGGGGGGCCCGTCCCGCAAGGCGCTCCGACGGCACGGCACCCCGCCCAAGGAACGCCGGGGGCCCGGCCGGTAGCGGCCGGTCAGTGGTCGGCGCTGTTCCAGTCCCGCCCGTCACCGACCGACACCTCCAGCGGCACGGACAGCGGATACGCACCGCCCATCTCCCGCCGGACCAGCGTCTCCAGCACCTCCCGCTCCCCGGGGGCCACCTCGAAGACCAGTTCGTCGTGCACCTGGAGCAGCATCCGGGAACGCAGCCCGGCATCGCGCACCGCCGCGTCCACGTTCATCATCGCCACCTTGATGATGTCGGCGGCAGAGCCCTGGATCGGAGCGTTCAGCGCCATCCGCTCGGCCATCTCCCGCCGCTGCCGGTTGTCGCTGACCAGGTCGGGCAGGTAGCGGCGACGACCGAGGACACTCTCGGTGTAGCCGTCGCGCCGGGCCCGGGCCACCACCTCCTGCAGGTAGTCGCGCACCCCACCGAAACCGGCGAAGTAGGTCTCCATCAACGCGCGCGCCTCCTCGGCGGAGACCCCGAGCTGCTGGGAGAGGCCGAACGCGCTCAGCCCGTAGGCCAGGCCGTAGTTCATCGCCTTGATCTTGCGCCGCTGGTCGGGGGTGACCGCCTCCACCGGCACCTGGAAGACCGACGAGGCGGTGGCGGCATGGAAGTCGCGGCCCGAGTTGAAGGCGTCGACCAGGGCCTCGTCCGCCGAGAGGTGGGCCATGATCCGCATCTCGATCTGGCTGTAGTCGGCGGTGAGCAGGCTCTCATACCCGGCGCCGACCACGAAGGCCCGACGGATCCGCCGCCCCTCCTCGGTGCGGATCGGAATGTTCTGCAGGTTCGGCTCGGTGGAGGAGAGCCGACCGGTGGCCGCCACGGTCTGGTTGAAGGTGGTATGGATCCGACCGTCGTCGGAGACCGACTTGAGCAGCCCGTCAACCGTGGTCTTCAGCTTCGCCACGTCCCGGTGCCGCAGCAGGTGCCCGAGCACCGGGTGCGGGTTCTGCCCGTGTAGCCACTGCAGGGCATCCGCGTCGGTGGTGTAACCGGTCTTGATCCGCTTGGTCTTGGGAAGCCCCAACTCGCCGAAGAGGATCTCCTGCAGCTGCTTCGGGGAGCCCAGGTTGAACTCCCGCCCGACCGCCTCGTACGCACCCTGCGCGGCGGCCTTCACCTCCGCGGCGAAGTGCGCCTCCAGCTCAGACAGGTACTGCGTGTCGGCGGCGATGCCGGTGCGCTCCATGCCGGCGAGCACCCGCATCAGCGGCAGCTCCACCTCAGCCATCAGCCGGGCCGACTGCTCGCCGTCCCGCGACAGCTCCGCGTCAATGGCGTCGGCAAGGTCGAGGGTGGCCCGAGCCCGCAGCATCAGGTTCTGCTCGGCCGCGCCGTCATCACCCAGGCCGTCGAGGGTGAGCTGGCCGGTCTCCGGCAGGTCAACCCGCAGCTCCCGGTGCAGATACCGCAGGGCCAGGTCAGTCAGGTCGTAGGAGCGCTGGTCGGGCCGGGCCAGGTAGGCGGCGATCTGCGTGTCTCTGGCGATGCCCCGGATCGGCCACCCGCGGGCGGCGAACGCGAGCACCGCCGGCTTGCTGTCGTGCAGCACCTTCGGACGGCTCACATCCGCCAGCCACCCCGCCAGGGCGGCCTCGTCGGCGGCGTCGAGTCGACCGGGGTCGAACCAGGCCCCGGCCCCGGCGGCGGTCGCCAGCGCCATGCCGGTCACGTCGGCGAGGTGCCGCCGGTTGGGCCCGGTGTCGAGCGTGACGGCGAGGCCGACCGGCGTGTTCGGTGCCGCGTGTTCCCCCAGCCACGTGGTGAGCGCCCCCGGCTCGACGAGGAGCTCACCCGCCAGGTCAAAACCCGCCTCGGCTTCCGGCTCAACCGCGTCCAGGTACTGGTAGAGCCGATCCCGAAGGATGCGGAACTCCAGCGTGTCGAAAACCTGGTGCACCGCCTCCCGGTCCCAGCCCGCCCAGCGGGTCTCCGCCAGCGGCAGGGGCAGATCCAGGTCGGTGACCAGGCAGTTGAGCTCGTGATTGCGAATCACGTCGGCGAGTCGCTCGCGCAGATTCGCCCCGGCCTTGCCCTTGATCTCGTCGGCCCGGGCGACGACACCCTCGACCCCGCCGTAGGCGGTGATCCATTTGGCGGCGGTCTTCGGACCGACGCCCGGGACGCCGGGCAGGTTGTCGCTGGTCTCGCCGACCAACGCGGCGAGGTCCCGATACTGCTGCGGCGGCACCCCGTATTTCGCCGTCACCGCAGCCGGGTCCATCCGGGCCAGGTCGGAGACGCCCTTGCGGGGGTAGAGCACCGTGACGTCGTCGTCAACGAGTTGGAAGGCGTCCCGGTCTCCGGTCGTGATCAGGACCGACATCCCCTGCTCGCGGGCCTGCCGGGTGAGCGTGGCGATCACGTCGTCCGCCTCGTAGCCCGCCATCTCCACCGCCGGGACGCGCAACGCCGCCAGGATCTCCTTGACCAGGCTGACCTGGCCCTTGAAGTCGGTCGGGGTCTCGCTGCGGCCGGCTTTGTACGCCGCGTACCTCTCGGTGCGGAAGGAGTGCCGGGAGACGTCGAAGGCCACAGCGATGTGCGTCGGCTGCTCATCCCGAAGAACGTTGATCAACATGGAGGTGAAGCCGTAGACCGCGTTGGTCGGTTGCCCCGTCGTGGTGGAGAAGTTCTCGACCGGCAAGGCGAAGAACGCCCGGTAGGCCAGGGAGTGTCCGTCGACGAGGAGTAGGCGCGGCTTCGTGGCTGTCACGGTGGCGACTCTAGTCCGTGCCGCCGACAGGGCCGGGCGGCGGCACCGGGGCGCCGGCGCGGAAAGTCACGCCGGCCACCCGCTGCGTGGAACGGATCCGGACCCGGCGCGGCGAGCCGCGGCCGGTCGTCCCGGTGCGGGACGACCGGCCGCGTGGGCAGCGCCGCCGATCAGGCGACGCCCAGATACGCCTCCTTGACCGATGGGTCGTGCAGCAGGTCCTGACCGGACCCCTCCTTGACGATCCGGCCGGTCTCCAACACGTACCCCCGGTGTGCCCGGGAAAGCGCCTGCTGGGCGTTCTGCTCCACCAGCAGGACCGTGGTGCCCTGCTGGTTGATCTCCACGATGATGTCGAAGATCTGTTGAATGATCATCGGGGCGAGCCCCATCGACGGCTCATCCAACAGCAGCAACTTCGGCCGAGCCATCAGGGCCCGACCGACCGCGAGCATCTGCTGTTCGCCACCGGAGAGCGTTCCCCCCAGCTGACGACGCCGCTCCGCCAACCGCGGAAACAGCTCGAACACCCGCTCCAGGTCGGCGGCGATCCCCGCACTGTCCCGACGGGTGTACGCACCCATGTCGAGGTTGTCCAGGACCGTCATACCCGGGAAGATGCCCCGCCCCTCGGGCGCCTGGCAGATCCCCCGCCGTACCCGCAGGTCGGCTCGGAGGTTGGTGATGTCCTCCCCGTTGAACCGGATCGCTCCCCGGCTCACCGGCCGGAGTCCGGAGATCGCCCGCATGGTGGTGGTCTTACCCGCGCCGTTCGCACCGATGAGGGCTACCACCTCGCCCTCGTTCACGTGCAGGCTGATCCCGTGCAGCGCCTCGATCCGGCCGTACCGGAGGGTCAGATCGTCAATCTCAAGCAGCATCTGCGGGCTCCCCCAGGTACGCCGCGATCACCTTCGGGTCGTCCCGCACCTCGGCGGGCGCCCCCTCGGCGATCTTCTTACCGAACTCCAACACCACGATCCGGTCGGTGACGCCCATGACGAGGCGCATGTCGTGCTCGATGAGCAGCACCGTGAAACCGCGATCCCGGATCTTGCGGATCAGTTCGAGAAGTTCCTCCTTCTCCGCCGGGTTGAAGCCGGCGGCCGGCTCGTCCAGGCAGAGCAACTTCGGCTCGGTGGCCAGCGCCCGCGCGATCTCCAACCGGCGTTGGTAGCCGTACGGGAGGTTGCGGGCCAGGTCATTGGCGCGGTCGTCAATGCCGACGAAGCGCAGCAGCTCGTACGCCTTACGCTCGCCGGCCCGCTCCTCGAGCGTGTGCCGCGAGATGCCGAACACCTGGGCCGAGGAGCGCCGAACCTGCTGCCACAGCCGCACCAGGCCGTTGGCCGAATCAACCGTGGGCAGCTCCTCCGGCTTCGGCTTGACCCGGTACAGCCGGAACAACGCACCGACCACACTGGTGCGGTGCTGGGAGTCCGCACCGACCAGCACGTTCTCCAGCGCGGTCATCTCCGGGAAGAGCCGGATGTTCTGGAACGTCCGGGCGATTCCCATCTGGTTGATTCGGTGCGGCTGCCGTCCGCTGACCTGCTGTCCGTCGAACCGGACCGCGCCAGAGGTCGGCCGGTAGACCCCGGTCATCGCGTTGAAGCAGGTGGTCTTGCCGGCCCCGTTCGGGCCGATGAGCCCGAGGATCTCACCCTTGTACAGGTTGAAACTCAGATCGTCCAGCGCCACCACGCCGCCGAAGCGGAGCGTGACCCCGTCCACCTCAAGCAGCACCTCGGGCTTGACGGCGTCCTCGGGCGATGTCTTCTGCTTAGGCAACATTTGCCGGCTCCTTCGCCCTGTCCTGCAACTCGCGCGTTCGTCGCCGACTCGGCAACAGACCCTGCGGGCGCAGCAGCATGATGAGTACCAATGCTAGGCCGAAGGCGAGGACCCGGTACTCCGAGAAGTCGCGGAACCGCTCCGGCAGGTACGCGAGCAGGAAGGCGCCGACGGCCACACCCGCCATGTTGCCGGAGCCACCGACCACCACCATCGCGACGAACAGGATGGAGAGCTGGACGTTGAAGGTCTCGGGCTGGATGAAGGCCGACCGGCTGGCGAAGAGCAGACCGGAGAACCCACCCAGGGCGGCACCGATGGCGAACGCCCACAGCTTGAACTTGAACGGGTAGACGCCCATCACCGCGGCGGCGTCCTCGTCCTCCCGGATGGCCAGCCACGACCGCCCCACCCGGCTGTGCTCCAGCCGCCGCACCAGCAGGACCATCACCAGCACCACGCTCAGCGCCAGCCAGTACCAGGGCTTGATGTCGAGCAGTCCGAAGACCTTGTTGTCGGGCGACGGTGGGCCCTCCGGGCCGGGAATGCCGGGCACGCCCTGCGCCTCGCCGGCCCACCCCGAGTTCTTCGCGACGATCCGAATGATCTCGCCGAAGCCCAGCGTCACGATGGCCAGGTAGTCACCCCGGAGCCGCAGCGTCGGCCAGCCGAGCAGAACTCCCGCTACCAGCGAGAAGGCCAACGCGATCGGGATGCAGATCGCCCACGCGATCGCCCAGTCCGAGGAGAGGCCGAACTGCTCCTGCAACGCCCCCACCACCGGCGACTCGGCCGACCCGAACAGCGCCACGCTGTAGGCGCCCACCGCGTAGAAGCCGACGTAGCCGAGGTCGAGCAGACCAGCCAGCCCGATCACGACGTTGAGCCCGATAGCCACCAGGACGTACAGGGCGCAGACGAAGAGCACCCCAGCCCAGTTGGCGCCGCCGGCGATGGAGTCGGTCCGGAACCAGTCCAGCCCCGGGATGATCAGGTTCGTCCCCGGGATGTCGCCGAGGAACGGCAGGTAGTAGAGGAAGGCAACGCCCGCGAGCAGGGTCAGCCAACGCTGCCAACGAGGCAGCGCCCGCCACCGGTCGCCCATACCCCCCAGAACGTGTCGGCGCCGCTCGTTGAATTGTCGTAGTGCCTCTGTCATGCCCTCGCCTTTCCGAGAGACTCACCGAGCAGGCCGGTCGGGCGGAAGATCAGCACCACCACGAGCACCACAAAGGCGGCCACATCCTCCCAGGTGGATCGGGTCAACGTCGCCGCGTACACCTCGATGACCCCGAGCAGCAGGCCACCGAGCAGCGCGCCGCGGAGGTTACCGATACCACCGAGCACAGCCGCGGTGAACGCCTTCAGCCCGACCACGAAGCCGATGTCGAACTTGGTGATCCCGTACCGCATGTTCCACAACAGGGCCGCGGCGCCCGCCATCAAACCACCCAGGACGAAGACCAGCATGATCACTCGGTCCTGGTGCACCCCCATCAGCGCGGCGGTGTCTGGGCTCTGTGCCACGGCTCGCACGCCACGGCCGTACCGCGTCCGGTTGATGAACTGGTCCAACCCGTAGAGCATCGCGAGGGCGGAGAACACCATGATGATCTGCACGTTGGTGATGTCGGCGCCCGCCACCGAGAGCACTGTCTCCTGCTTCAGCAGCGGCGGAATCCCGATCACGAGTCGGTTCTCGGTGAATCCGCGCCCCGAGAAGAACCCTGCCATCCACAGCGCGAAGATCTCCACCAGGACGAGCGAGAGCCCGATGGCGGTGATCAGGAAGATCAGCGGCGGCGCGTTCATCCGGCGTAGTCGCCGGTAGGCGACCCGTTCGACGGTGAGCGCGGTGGCACCCGAGGCCAGCGCACCGACCACCAGACCGATGAGCAGGTAGACGATCGCCATCCCGATCGGTGGGTTGTCGGCCACCCCGAGCAACGACCAGGTACCGAGGATCGCGAAGGTGCCCACCATGAAGATCTCAGAGTGCGCGAAGTTGATCAGACGGAGCACACCATAGACGAGCGTGTACCCCAAGGCGACGAGGGCATAGATCGCCCCCTTGGACAAGCCATCAACAGTGTGCTGGGCTAGGTCGCCGAATAAGGCATCGAAATTCACGGGTTTCTCCCCTTTGGCACCGTTGCGCGGCCGGGGAAAGCCCCGGCCGCGCAACGGTCATCCTGGCTCAGCTGAGCTTGATCTCCTGCTGGGCCGTGATCTCGCCACCCTTGATCTCGTAGGCCCAGATCACCACCCGGGACTCGTCCACGTCACCGTTGTCGGCGAACTTGAGGGACTTCGAAACCCCCTCCTTGTCGTACGAGTCGACCCATGCCAGCAGATCCGCAC
>NZ_JABZED010000049.1:0-5285 GCF_013416675.1 Salinispora sp. H7-4 | reverse complement strand
CGCGTGGTGTTGCCCTCGGCCAGGCCCTCGATCAACACGTTCGCGGCGTCGAAACCCTCGGCACCGTAGGAACCCGGAGGCCCGCCGTACTCCGCCTCGAAGTCAGCCGCGAAGGTGCCACCGGCCTTGTCCGGCGGCAGGCACGGGCAGGTCACGATCACACCCTCGGCACTGGCCCCGGCGCCCTTCGGGAAGGACGGGTCGTAGAGACCGTCGAAGCCGAGGAAGGGCATCGTGATGCCGGCCTCCCGCAGCTGCTTCACCAGCGGAGCCGCCTCGTTCGTGTAGCCGCCGTAGGCGATCGCGTCCGGCTCGGCAGCCTTGATCTTCGAGATGGTGGCGGCGAAGTTGACCTGCTTCTCCTGCACCTGGTCGGCGCCGCCCGCCAACTCACCAAGGGCCCCGGTCAGCTCGTCGGCGATGCCGGCGCCGTAGGTGGTGCCGTCATTGATCACGAAGACCTTCTCGGCCTGCACGACATCTCGAAGGTAGACGGCAGCGGCGGCACCCTGGACGGCGTCGTTTCCGACCACCCGGTGGAACACCTCGTTGCCGCCCGCGGTCAACTCGATCGCGGTCGCCGACGGGCTGACCATCACCATCCCGGCCGCCTCGTAGACCGCCATCGTCGCCTTGCTCTCACCGGAGAACGCGCCACCGATGACGCCCAGGTAGGACTCGTCGCCGGTGACCTGGTTCGCGACCGGCGTGGCCTGGGTCGGGTCGCCCTGGGTGTCGAACTCCTGCAGCTCCACCTCGCAGTCCGGGTTCGCCTCGTTGTGCTTCTTCACCGCAAGCAGTGCGCCGTCACGCGACGGGATCACCAGACCCGAGTTCGGGCCGCTGAAGGCACCGAAGATGGCGATCTTGCCACCGCAGTCACTGCCGCCGGCGGAGTTGTCCTCCTCCGCCTGACAGCCCGCAGCGCCGATGAGGGCTGCTGACAACCCAATGGCGCCGAGCGCCCGTACGTACTTACGCCTCACGGCTATAGACCTCCTCCAGTTGCAGGAGCCCGAGCACGCCCGAGGCAGGCAGCCGCACCAGTACGGCAGCCTCCCCACCTCGATGTGAGCCCGCACACCTGCTACGGCTCGTGATGGCGGAGCGTACTGGGTCGATAAACGGTCCCGGAAGCCCTCGAAGCCACGCTTGTCAAACCGTTACGAATACAAACACCGATACGACCCCAACCCGCAACATCCTTCACAGCTGGCCCGAGGCCGCGCGCATACCGACGATGACCAGCGCAACCGGCCACGACCAGCAACACCGGCATCGATCGACCCGGCGGGAGAGAAAGATCAACCGCGACGCCGGTGCGCGCCGGGGTGCACACCCCGAACGGACGAACGCACGGCGGCGCCAGCCCTGGCCGCAGCGACCGTCGGGGAGGGAGAAGGAGAAGGACCGGACCTACTGGGCCGGACGGGGCACCTCGCCGCCAGCGGTCTCCTGGAGAATCCGCTCGGCGACCTCTTTCATGGTCATCCGGTGGTCCATCGCGGTGCGCTGGATCCACTTGAAGGCCTGCGGCTCGGTCATCCCGTACGTGGTCATCAACGCACCCTTGGCGCGCTCGATGACCTTACGTATCTCCAGCCGGTCGGTGAGGCCGGCAACCTCCGCCTCCAGGGCGGCGACCTCCGAGTAGCGCGACAACGCGATCTCCACCGCGGGGACCAGGTCACTCTTTTGGAAGGGCTTGACCAGGTACGCCATCGCGCCGGCCGCCCGTGCCCGCTCCACCAGGTCCCGCTGACTGAAGGCGGTCAGGATGATGACCGGAGCGATCCGCTCGCCGGCGATCCGCTCGGCAGCGGCCAGCCCGTCCATGATGGGCATCTTGATGTCGAGGATGACCAGGTCCGGCTTGAGCTCCTTGGCGAGCCGGACGGCCGTCTCACCGTCACCGGCCTCGCCGACGACCTCGTAGCCTTCCTCGACGAGCATCTCGGCGAGATCCAGCCGGATGAGCGCCTCGTCCTCGGCGATCAGTACCCGCCTGCGCTCGGCGTCCGTCTGCGTCTCGGCCACGAGCCACTCCCACCAGTCCGTACCGACACCCGACCGGGTGCCGCGCCCCTTAGCGTAGTGGGTACTCTATGACCCGACACCGAGGCCGTCGGCGCCGCTGTCCCCGTATTCCAACCGGTAGAGAAACGGAGCTCAAACCTCCGACAGTGTGGGTTCGAATCCCACCGGGGACACCACCAACCGTCGCGTGGGTGACGGGCGCATCGCGAGCGGCGTCACGCCGC
Source organism: Salinispora sp. H7-4 (assembly GCF_013416675.1). Taxonomy (NCBI): domain Bacteria; kingdom Bacillati; phylum Actinomycetota; class Actinomycetes; order Micromonosporales; family Micromonosporaceae; genus Salinispora; species Salinispora sp. H7-4. Next base: position 3,024 of record NZ_JABZED010000049.1, on the reverse strand, counting down.
GGGCCCCAGCCCCAGCAGGGTGGTCCTGCGGGCCCCAGCCCTAGCAGGGTGGTCCTGCGGGCCCCAGCCGCAGCAGGGTGATGCAGCCAGGCGGGGCGCCCGATCCGGCCCAGGGCGAAGGCCACCCCGCGGCCCCGAGCCGTTGTCGGCGCGGCCACCGCTTCCCGGGGCAACCGACAGCCGGACCCGTCCACCGCCGGGTGTGCTCGCTCGCCCAGCACCGCGACCCTCGCCCCGGCAGCGCCGATGCCGCCCCACCGACAGAAGGCCGGGACAGACCAGCGATACCGGGAGGCTACTTCGGGATCTCCTCCACCCAGCGGGTGGCTGGGTGTCGAGCCGTGGCGCCGGGGTATCAGGCATGATGGGAAGGTTGAATATTTGGCCATGCAGAAGTATCCCGCTCGAACAAAATTCGGCAGCAGTGCGTTGAAACTCGCATAGATTCCCGGAAAGATGGTGCTATGTCCTCTTCCCCTAATCCGGCACCGCCCTACGCGAGCCTTGATGACACCGACCGCGCGATCCTGGCGGAGCTGGCCGCGGACGGCCGCCTCCCCAACAACGCCCTCGCCGAGCGGGTAGGGGTGGCGCCGTCGACCTGCCTCGCGCGGACCAGGGCGCTACACGGATGCGGGGCGATCCGCGGCTTCCACGCCGAGGTGGATCCGGCGGCGATCGGCCTGCCGTTACAGGCGCTGATCTCGGTACGGCTCTCCGCCCACGACCGGGCCGTGGTAGACGCCTTCCGAGCCCGATCAGTACGCCTACCGGGGATGGTGGCGGTGTTCCACGTGGCCGGTGCGGACGACTACGTACTGCATGTCCGGGCGGCATCGGCGGATGCGCTGCGGGACTTCGTGCTCGACCACCTGGCAGTCGACCCGGCGGTGCAGCACACCCAGACCAGCCTGATCTTCGAGCAGGCGCGGGGCCTGGGGTAAGACGGACCCCAGCCCTGACTACGCGCCGAAACAGGATCTTCACCTCCCTGTCACGCCTGGGACGCGGACCCCGCCTAGTTTTAATTTCGGTGGTGGTTGGCGCTCCCGGTCGGGACGGGTCGGGAGCTGCCAAGTGTGGTGCACCGGGCCGGAGTCGACGGATTCCGCGAAGCCGGTCCGGTGCCTCACTCCCTCCCTCACTCACTCACTCCACGAGCGCTACCGGACCGGCCCAGAACCGGCCGCCGTCCCCTCGCGGGACGCTTCGGTGGCGACGTCACCACCGGGCGACTCAGCGGTGCTCGCACCCCGAGCTGGCGTGGCACTGCGGGCAACAGCGACGACAGTTCGGGCCCGACGGGCGCGCAGCAGGGCCCGAAGCGCGAACGCAAACGCGACCCCCCAGGCGAGCGCCAGCAGGGCATACCCCACAGGTCGCACCTCCGCACCGAGATCGAGAGCGCGCATCAGCGTACGAGCGTTGGTTAGCACGATCACACCGCCGACCGCTGCACCGAGCAGTTGGGCCGGGACGAGGCGCACCAGCCAGGCGGCCACCGGTGCTGCGATCAGACCACCGGCCAGTAGCGCGAGCACCATCGGCAGCAGAAAGCCCTCGGATCCGAGCCCAATCAGGAAGCCGACGCTGGCCGCACCGGCGACGAGAAACTCGGCGGTGTCCACCGATCCGATCACCCTGCGAGGTTCCAGTCGCCCGCTGACCAGCAGCGCGGGGGTTGCCACCGGACCCCATCCCCCGCCGCCGGTGGCATCAACAAACCCGGCGACCAGTCCCAGGGGGCTGAGGAAGCGACTGCGCAGCCGGCCGGCCCGTCGCTCGGTGCGCAGCGGTCGGGCGAAGCGCACCAGCAGGTACGCGCCGAGGGTGAACAAGATTGCCGCCATCCAGGGCGCGGCGGCAGCGGTGGAGAGAGCAGACAGAAAAGTCGCTCCGGCGAACGCGCCGAGGGCACCGGGCACGGCGATACGCCTAACGACGCGCCAGTCGACGTTGCCGAACCGCCAGTGCGCCACGCCCGCCGCGAGGGTGGTGCCCACCTCAGCCAGGTGCACCGACGCGGAGGCAGCCGCGGGTGCGATCCCGGCGAGTAACAGCAGCGTCGAGGAGGTCAGCCCATATGCCATACCAAGGGCACCGTCCACGAGCTGCGCGGCCAACCCCACGAAAGCGAGGACCAGCAGCTTACGCACCGCGCCTCCCTAGTTTTCTGATATCTCCTATCGACTTGGTCGACAATGCGGGATGAGTGGGGCCTGGGTCAACACCGTTCAACGGCGAGTTCCGGCTCAGGTCCGGGGCGCGGCTCAGGTCCGGGGTGCGGCTCAGGTCCGGGGTGCGGCTCAGGTCCGGGGTGCGGCTCAGGTCCAGGCGCGCGGGTCGGCGACCAGGTCGGTAACCCGCGCTGGAAGGGCACCGTCGGCCACGTCGGCTACGGTGACCAGCTCAAGGATCTGGCGTTCGCTTGCCCGCAGGGCGATCCAGACATCCTGCAAGGCCCGTGCGGCACCGTGGTAACCAAGCTGCTCCGGGCGCTGCCCACGGACGTGGGCCAGCGGACCGTCGATCACCCGAATCACCTCGGCGAGGGAGATCTCGCCCGCCGGCCGGGCCAGCCAGTACCCTCCCTCCGGGCCCCGCTGGGCCTGCACCACACCGCCCCGACGCAGCTGCAACAGGATGCTCTCCAGGAACTTCGGCGGGATCTCCTGGGCTCGGGCGATCTGTTCGGCGGTCACGGCCTGCCCTCGGCCGGTCGAGGCACCGCCGGCCGCTGAGGCGAGCTCAGCGACCGCGCGAAGGGCATAGTCGACCCGGGCAGAGAGACGCATGGCTGACAGGCTAGCCGCTCGGCCGCGAACGACCGGCCATCCCTCATCGAGCCGGAAGCCTGTGCTGGGGAGGCCCCGGACATGACTGTTGGCCGGCACCCGGTTCGGGTGCCGGCCAACAGTTTCTTTCCCCCTTGTACGGGTTAGGTCTTCGGGTGGGGGTTTGTCGGTGGTGTGGTGGGGTCAGCTGGTCCAGTGCTCGGCCACGAGGTCGGCGGCCTGGGTCTCC
>NZ_JABZED010000048.1:0-925 GCF_013416675.1 Salinispora sp. H7-4 | reverse complement strand
CAATCAGGATGGTGCGTCGAATGGGTTGACGGCGCCGAATGGTCCGTCTCAGCAGCGGGTCATCCGACAGGCGCTGGCGTCGGCGGGTGGCATTCCCGCGAGCGAGGTGGATGCGGTTGAGGCACATGGTACGGGCACGGCATTGGGCGATCCGATCGAGGCGCAGGCGTTGTTGGCCACCTACGGCCAGGACCGGCCCGGGGACCGGCCGTTGTGGTTGGGTTCGATCAAGTCGAACATCGGTCACACGCAGGGCGCGGCCGGCGTGGCCGGGGTGATCAAGATGGTGTTGGCGATGCGTCGTGGTGTGTTGCCGCGCACCCTGCATGTTGCGGAGCCGTCTCCGCAGATCGATTGGTCGGCCGGGGAGGTGCGGCTGCTGACCGAGGCGCAGCAGTGGCCGGTGCTGGACCGGCCTCGCCGCGCCGGTGTCTCATCGTTTGGCATCAGCGGCACCAACGCCCACGTCATCCTCGAACAGGCACCCCCCACCGACGCACCCCCGGCCGTGGCGCCCCCCACCGACGCGCTCCCGGCCGACGTGCCCCCGACGGACGCGTTCCTGGTCGAGGGGCCTTCGGCCGACGGGTTCCTGGCCGGGGCGCCTCGGGCTGATGTGCCCGGGTCGGAGGTTCTGCCCTGGGTGCTGTCGGCCCGTACCGACGAGGCACTGCGTGCCCAGGCGGGGCGCGTGGCCGCCGTAGCCGAGAGTGGCACCGCCGAAGCCGGCGACCTGGCGTACGCGTTGGCAACCGGGCGTGCGCTGCTGGACCGGCGTGCGGTCGTCGTCGGCGACCGGGAGAACCTCGTCGCCGCAGCCCGCACGCTCAGTGAGGGCGGGATCGCTTCCGGCCTGCTTCAGGGCGGCATTGTTTTTGTTTTTCCGGGGCAGGGTTCGCAGTGGTTGGGGATGGCGGTGGAGTTG
>NZ_JABZED010000047.1:0-209 GCF_013416675.1 Salinispora sp. H7-4 | reverse complement strand
TCGGTGGTGATCCAGTACTCGGCGGTGTTCGGGTTCGCCGAGTCGGCGATCTTCACCTGGTCGCCGGCGTCGCGGTAGCCGTTGACGGCGATGTAGTGGCCGCCGGCGAAGGAGTGGCTCTCGCCGTTGGTGTCGGTGGCGGTGCCGGCGATGTTGGCCACGACGGCGCGGCCGTCGTCGACGGTGCGGATGATGTCCTCGCGCAGGGT
>NZ_JABZED010000046.1:0-241 GCF_013416675.1 Salinispora sp. H7-4 | reverse complement strand
GCCGACGTGGTGCGTGACGACGTGCGCGAGGTCGTCGTCGACCGGCTCGGTGACCCCGACGGTGTCCTCGTGGTCGACGAGACCGGCGACCTGAAGAAGGGCGTGCACTCGGTCGGTGTCTAGCGGCAGTACACCGGCACCGCTGGTCGCATCGAGAACGCGCAGGTCGGCGTGTTCCTGGCCTATGCGAGCAGGCACGGCCACGCCCTGATCGACCGCAGGGTCTACCTGCCGAAGTCCT
>NZ_JABZED010000045.1:0-92710 GCF_013416675.1 Salinispora sp. H7-4 | reverse complement strand
CGAGGGTGTCCCGATCGACGTGCACGTGGCCTCCATGGTCATTGTTGCTCAGCAACGTCGATCATGGACGCCCTCGCCTCTCTTCGCTGTCCCCGTACCCCTTGGAATAGATCGTCTAGGCGCTAGCGAAGGTCGGTCCACGCGTCGTCCAAGATCAGGCGCACGGATCTGGCGATGTGCGCGCGTCCGGCTTGCGCTCCGTACCTACCTTGTGAAGTGAAGCTCAGCGCCGGCAGACGCTAGGTGGGCGGGCATGCAGATCATCGAGCACAGCATCATCGGGACCCGCTCTGCGGTGCTGCGCCTTCGGCGCCCCAGCAGCCAGTTGCAGTTCGTGCTGTTCCCCATGCTTCATGTGGCGAGCCCGGAGTTCTACGCGGCGGTGGCGCAGCGGCTCCGGCAGTGTGACCTGCTCGTCGTCGAAGGCGTCAGCGGGCGCTCGGTACTTACATGGGCCATCACGCTCACCTACCGGGTCATACCGGCCAACAGACGTTCCGGACTTGTGGTCGACAACATCGCGTACCGGTCGCTCGGCGTCGAGCTGATCAGCCCGGACGTGACGACGGCGGAGTTCGCCCAGGGTTGGCGGGCCATGCCGCAGCGATACCGGCTTCTGATGTGGTGTGCCCTTCCGATCGTGGTCGTCGCCCAGTTCTTCGGCGGCACGCGGCGGCTGCTCTCGCCTGAGGTCGAGTTGAACGACCTGCCCAGCGCGAAGGACGAGAGGTACTCAGACGATGAGTTCGCTGAGCATTTCGAGCGCACGTTCGGCGGCGATCGGGATGACCGGTTGCTTGCTGCGCTGTCTGAGCTGGTGCGTACCCGTTCGTCGGAACGGATCGACGTCGGGGTCGTCTACGGTGCCGGTCATGTGCCATCGATCGTGCGGGGACTCGCGGACCGACATGGCTACCGCCCCCGGACCGCCGAGTGGCTCACCGTGCTGGACGCGTGAGCGGCATCCTCATTGGCCGCCGAGCGTGCGGAGCGGAGGCCGGTTGGATCAATAGGCCGGTTGACCACCAGCGGCCAGTCGGGCCACCGCCGCAGCCGGCGTGCCGTCGTAGCCGGGCCGGGCCACCAGCACCCGCCGGGCGCTGGCTGGGTGGAATCATGGAGCGGGAGCTGCCGGTTCCCGGGCCGACCTGATGCGTTTGCACGGTGGTCCGCGCCCGCGCCCGTACCGGCGGATAGTCGCGGGCGGGCTGGCGGCTATTTTTCGGCGTCGTTCGACACTGCGGGGAGACGGTGGACCGCGACCATCGCGATGATCGGCATTATCGCCAACGTGAGCAGTGCCGCGTTGAGGCCGGCACCGTCGGCGATCAGCCCGAAGGCTGGGGCGAGAAAGCCTCCCACCGACACCGCGAGACCGAGTGTGACGCCGGAGGCGGTGGCCGCCCGCCCCGGTAGGTAGCGCTGGCCGAGTGTGACGTTCACCCCGAAGGGCAGGTAGCTACCGACACCGAGCAGGGCGACCGCCATCCACGCGATCCACGGAAGCGGCGCCACTGCCAGTACCACCAGGGCTGTAGAAGTGGCGGCGTACCCGAACCAGAGGGGCAGGGTTTCCCCCCACCTGTCGGCGACGTGGCCGCCGACGAGCGTGCCGATGAGGCCCGCCGCGAAGAACAACGCGAGCGAGTTGCTGCCCATCTGCTGGGTGACCCCGAACTCCCGGATGAATAGCAGCGGGAGGAACGAGGCGACTCCGACGATCACCGCGGAGCGTGCCGAGATCGACAACGTCAACCAGCCGAAGGCGCGCCAGTTGTCCCGGGCCCACGCCGTGTTGGACCGGGCCCGCTCACGGTCCGCCCACTCCGATCGACGACGCATCGCCAGGCCGCCCGCGATCGCCGCCCCGACCGCTGGTATGACCAGCCAGGGGCTCGCGCCGAGACCGAGCCAGAGGAGAAATGGCGAGGCCGCGAGCGGGCCGAGCGTGTAGCCGACATTGCCGCCCAGGGCGAACCAACTCATCGCCGTCGCGGAATCGCCCCCCACCTCCCGGACGGCCCGCGCGCTTTCCGGGTGGTAGGCGGCGATGCCGAGACCGGCGACGACGGCGGCGGCACACGACAGCCAGTAACCCTCCGTAATGCCGAGCAGGGCACATCCCACACCGGAGGTCAGTACCCCAGCGGACATCATCCACGGCGTCCGATGGCGGTCCGCGAGAAATCCCAGGATGGGCTGCACGATCGAAGACGACGCGGTGACGGCCAGCAGGAGCCCGGTCACCCCGACGTAGCTGTAGCCGTGGCGTACCGCGAGCAGCGCGATGATCGCGCTCGTCGCCCCTTGGTAAAAGTCGTTGACGATGTGTGTGCCGGTCAGGACGGCGAGCCGACGAACCCGCGCGGTGGGCCTCCGCCCACCGGGCGACCTTCTCAGCAGCACTGCACCACGACCAGGTCCGGGATGCGCTCGTCGGCTCCGCCGTCAGCTTGAGGCGAGCATGAAAAGATCACCGTCATCTGCAATCTTGAGAATTCTCTGCAGTGGAGCACAAAGGACATTCTCAGATTCGTGTACCAGGTAGGCAACCCAGTTGTCCCGTTGTTGAGCTGGGCCGCGCCCCGCGTCGCCGGTCATGCCGCGCTGATCAAGGCCGGGGCGGAGCGGATCGTCGAACGCGCCGCACTGGACGGAGGCACGGTGGACCGGCATGACCTGATGCAGCGGTCCGGATTGTGGTGGCGGGTGAGGACGCCGACCCGATCACCCGGGCCACGGCGCTGGAGGGCATGTGGCGGTACCCGCCCGGTGCCACCAGCCGCGTCAGGCGTGCGCGACGCATGGCTGACCGATGCGTACGACACGGTCAGGTCATGATACGGAGGGGTTTGGAACTGTCCTCGTCCACCGGCAGCCTGGGAACCATGGATGACGTCGTGATTGAGGTTGGCGGCCTGCGCCGCAGCTACGGTGATTTCGAGGCGGTCCGGGGCCTGTCACTCCGGATTCCCCGGGGCGAGCTGTTCGCTCTGCTCGGCACCAACGGCGCCGGCAAGACAACTACCATCGAGGTGCTGGAAGGGCTGCAATCGGCCGAGTCCGGGTGCTCGGGCTGACTCGATCAAGGACCGGGCCGCGCTGCGCCCTCGGACTGGAGCGATGCTTCAGCACGGCGGGTTCACCGGCTCACTCACCGTACGGGAGACGGTGGAGATCTGGCGGTCGCTCACCGGACGGCCGCACCCGACCCACGAGGTGCTGGAACTGGTTGAGCGACCGGTTGAACGTGGCGGTCGAGCAGCTCTCCGGGGGCGAGGGCCGGCGGTTGGAGCTGGCACTGGCCGTGCTCGGCCGGGCCCGCTGCTCTTCCTCGACGAGCCCACCACCGGCATGGACCCGGGCTCCCGGCGCCGCACTGCTCTCGGGTATTGAGCATGGTCGTCACCTCGGGGCGTGACGCGGCCGGTCGCCGGGCCCCGGCGGTGTCGCACCGGGTCGGCGCCTCCGGGCGCCGTGCAGGAGGGGCCGACTCGACGGTCGTGGCCGGCGCGCCTCCGCGGCACCACGCCGGCATCGGTGCGGGCGTGATGCCGGAACGGTCAGCCCTCCACAACCGCGCGGGGCGTCCCTTCCGCCGCCGGCGGGTGGGCCCCGTCGAGCTCCGCGCGTAGCGCCGCGACCGGTTGCACCCCGGAGAACGCAGGGCGGCCATCGATGCTCAACGACGGCACGCCCCGGATGCCCAGTGCCGCGGCCCGCTGCCGGTCACCGGCCACCCGGCCGGCGTACGCATCCGTCTTTAGCACTGTGCCTACCTCCGTGTGGTCCAGCCCGGCCGCATCGGCCAACTCGGTGAGCGTCCCAGGGGCGGCGATGTTACGACCCTCGACGTGGTAGGCCCGGTACAAATGCTCCAGCAGTGCGTCTGCGCGGCCCCCGCGATCGGCGAGGTGGACCAATCGGTGCGCGTCGAAGGTGCTCACCGGGCGCGCCTTCGTGAGGTCCAGTGTGAGGCCGACCGCGGCGCCCTCCCGCTGGATCAGCGCGATCCGCGCCTGCACCGCGGCGGGGTCCATCCACTCGGTCATCGCCTCCGCCGCGGTGGGCCCGGGTTCACGCCCCTCGTCGGGAGCCAGCTCCATACTCCGCCAGACAACGTGCGTCTCCTTCCGATGCGTGAAGCCCTCGAGGGCGGCATCGAGGCGGCGCTTGCCGATGTAGCACCAGGGACACAGGATGTCGAAGAAGATCTCCAGCTGCACGGGGCGGCCTCCGGGTCGCGGTTGGGGAGTTCAGCTCGGATTGATGACGATCTTGCCGCGGACATGGCCACTCTCCATCTCGCGGTGGGCGTCGGCCGCCCGGTGCAGCAGATAGCGGCCGGAGACCTCGATGCGAAGCTCACCCCGGTCGTACAACGCCACGAGCTCCGCGAGCCGGTCACGGCTGCGTTGACTGAAGATGGCCCGGACGCCGAACTGCTCCACCCGGTCGAAGTCCACGAGCGTGCCGATCCGGTCAGGGTCGGCGACCAGCTTCACAGAGGCGTCGAGGGCGGCACCGCCGATGGCGTCCAGAGCGGCCGTGACCCCGCCGGGAGCCAGTGCCTGCACCCGCTCGACGAGCCCGTGGCCATACTCGGTGGGTACGGCACCCAGTGACCGAAGATAGTCGTGGTTGCGCAGGCTGGCCGTGCCGACCACAGTGGCACCCCACAGCCGGGCGAGCTGGACCGCCACCGTACCGACTCCGCCGGCCGCCGCGTGGATCAGCACCGTGTCGCCGGCACCCACCCTCAGCGCCTGCAACGCCGTGTGTGCGGTCTGGGCGGACGCCGAGAACGCACCGGCCGCGTCCCACGACATCGCCGTGGGCTTGGCCACGATCTGGTCTACGGCGACTACGAGCTGCTCGGCGTAGCAGGACAGCAGCGCCCAGCCCAACACCTCATCCCCCACGGCGATGCCGGTGACATCGGCGCCGACCTGGTCGACGACCCCGGCGAAGTCATTTCCCACGGTCTGCGGAAAAGTCAGCGTCGCGCCGGGCGGCGTCCACCCGGCGCGCACCGCACAGTCGTACGCCTGCACACCGGCGGCGGCGACACGCACCCGCACCTGTCCGGGCCCTGCCTCGGGCGTGGCCACGTCCACCACCTCCAGCATCTCCGGCCCACCGAAGGAGTGGAAAGCCGCTGTCTTCATGAGAGTCCCTTCTCCGACTGCGAGTAACGGCCGGCGCATCCGCCGATCCTCGATCCTTCAACCTCAAGTGCGGTTGAGGTCAATGTGCTGAGAAGGTGGCCGGGTCGCCGGCCGGCAGCCGTGTCCGTCGTGCAACCAGCACACCGAGCAGCGCCAGTGCCTGAGCCGGCACGAAGCCAGCCAGATAGGCGGTGCCCGCGGAACGGGACAGCCAGGCGGCGAAGAGCACGCCGGTGAAGGCGAGTGTCGCGGTGACGAACAGCGACTCGCTGAGCTGGAGAGCCGAGGTGTTGGTGCCCTGCTCGTGCGGAGCCGACAGGGACAGGGTCACCACCGGCAGGACCGGGTAGATCACGCCCATTCCGACACCGAGCAGCACCAGGCCCGTCACACAGACGGCGATCGGGGTGGCGGAAGCTACGGTCGTCGTGGTCGCTGCGACCCCCAGCACCATGATCGTCATTCCGGTGACCAGCCATCGGGTGGGTGGCCATCGGTCCGCGGTGCGGCCCTGCACCCACGAACCGGTGAACCAGCCGATCGCACCGGTGGCCAGGATGAGGCCCACCACCGAGGGGGTCAGACCGCGCTCACGCACCAACAGCAACGGCACGAAGATCTCGGTGGCGGCCATCGCCGCACCGGCAACTCCGCGTAGGGCGATGACGCTGGGCAGGCCGGGTCGAGCGGCGAAGGTACCCGGCGGCAGCAGGCGCGGCGTGAATCCGACGAGGCAGACCGTCCCGGTGACGATCAGCAGCACCGCGACGAGTCCCTCACGCTGGCCGCCGTACTGCACCAGGACCGCGGCAGCGGCGACGCCGATCGCCCACCACAAGCGGCTCCACGTGGGCACCGGACGGTCGTGCCGGGCTGGCTCGCCGCGGCGCCGTACCCGTGGCAGGACCAGCGCGGCGGCCGGCACCGCCAGCAGTGCCACGCCGAAGAAGACCCAGCGCCAGCCGGCGTGCTGCACGATGCTGCCGGCGAATGCCGGGCCGACGATGGAAGGCACCAACCAGGCGCCGGCGAGAAGGGCGAACACCCGCGGCCGGAGCGCCGCGGGAATCTCCCAGGTCGGCACCTCGGTGCACTCCGGGCGGCTCGGCATCGGTGCGATGGCCGACCTGGGCAGCATCCTGCGTACCGCCGCCGCCGCGCTGACCGCCGTGCGAAGAGAGCCGGGTTCCGACTCCCTGGTGACGAGCACACCGGTCAACGGGGCAGACGGCCACCGGTGAGTTATCCACACCTGCCCACCATCGCGGGGACGACCGTCGTCTTTCCGCTGCGACGACGCGCTCTGGCGCACCGACCTCGGCGGGCACACAGTCGAACGACTCACCGAGGATGAGACAGTAGGCACACCCCAGCTCTCCCCCGACGGGCGGAGAGTCGCGTACGCCGTGGGTGACGGACCGCTGGCCGTCCGGGCGTTGACCAGCGCGGGGCGCGAACTGCTCGCCCACGGGCAGGGGGGCCAGGCGGTCACCTGGACTCCCGACGGGGCCGGGATCGTCTACACCGGCTGCGTCGACCGGCCGTTCGAGGTTGACTGGCTCCACCAGGTAGACCTCGACGACGGCGCCGTCCGTCGTCTGCCCTACGGCCCCGCCACCTCGCTCAGCTTCGGTCCCGGCGCTGCCCGCGTGCTGGGCCGCGGCGGCGTTGATCCGGCCGGCTGGAAGGGCTACCGCGGCGGACTGGCCGGAGAGCTGTGGTTGGATCCGGGGGATGGCCGCTTCGTACGGGTACCGACACCGATGGGCAACCCGACCGCGCCGCACCTGGTCGGCGGCCGCCTGTTCTTCCTCTCCGACCACGATGGCACCGGCAACGTCTATTCCTGCGATCTCGACGGTGCTGACCTGCGACGGCACACGGCGCATCGGCGGTACTGCGCACGGCATCTGAACAGCGACGGACGCCGGCTCGTGTACCAGTCCGGCGGGGAGCTGTTCCTGCTGGAGCCCAACGATGCCGAAGGTCGACGGCTCGACGTACGGATCGGGGGCAGGCGGCGCGGTCCACGGGCGGTAGCTGCGACCCGGGCCCTCGACGGTGCTGCGCTCAGCCCAGCCGGCGACACGCTGGCCGTGACGGTCCGGGGCGCGTTGGTGACCAGGGCGGTTGAGGGTGGTCCGTATCGGCGGCACGGCATACGGACCCGACGGCACCGCCGGCCGGTGTGGCTCGCGGACGGCTCGGCGGTGGTCGTGGCCACCGGGGACGGCGGCACCGACGAGCGGTTGACGTTGGCCCCCGTCGACGGGTCACCCGCATTCGACCTGGACCTGCCGCCACTCGGCCTGGTCACCGAACTCGCCGTGGCACCCCGCGGGCGTCGCCTCGCCGTGGCAAATCACCGGCACCAGCTCATGGACGTCCGGATCGACGTCGACCCCGCCACCGGGGCGGTGCGGTCGCAGGCGACCCTGCTGGACACGAGTCCGTACGACCAGATCTCCGACCTCGCCTGGTCGCCGGAGGCGTCGTTGCTCGCATACAGCTTCCCGGACACCGACAGCACCAGTTGCATCCGCTTCTGCCGGCTGTCGGACGGAGAGACCTTCCCGGTGACCGAGCCGCTGAGCCGGGACCGGTCACCCAGCTTCGATCCGAGCGGACGGCAGCTGTTCTTCATCGGCGTTCGCGCCCTGGACGCGGTCTACGGGGAGATCGAACCGAACCTCACCTTCGCGGCCGTGTCCCGTCCCTACACGGTGCGACTGGCGGTCGAGGACCAGCCGGAGACGGTCGACGTCGGCGCGGTCGTGCGGATCGACCGGGACGGCCTGTTCGACCGGGTCACCCCACTGCCTGTCCCACCGGCCCGGTACGGGATGGTGGTCGGCCTCTCCGACGGGGCGCTGCTCACCGCCCGGCCCGTACGGCCATCTCAGGCGCCCGACGGCGGTGGCACCGGTCGTGGTGGCGATCTCTACCGCTACGACGCCGTGGCTCAGCGACTCACCCCGCTCGCGAGGCGGGTGACCGAGTTGCAGTGCCTGCCGGACCTGTCCGGCGCCCTCGTGCGGACGGGCGGTCGGCTCGACCGCATCCGGCTCGACCAGCCCGGCCCTGCCGCCCGGGTCACCGTCGACGACATCGAAGTGACCGTGGACCCGTACGCCGAATGGCGACAGATCTTCCGGTCGGCCTGGACCTTGCAGCGTGAGTACCACTGGTCGCCGGAACTCGGCGGGGTTGACTGGCCGGCGGCGTATCGCCGGTACCGCCCGCTGGTTGACCGGGTGACCACCCGCGAGGAGCTGTCCGACGTCCTCGGTGAGCTGCACGGCGAGCTCTCCAGCTCACACACCGGCGAACGCGGAGGCGACCATGGCGCGACCGTCGGGTACGGCCGGCTCGGCATCGACTGGGACTGCCGCGACGGCCACTGGTACGTCGGCCGGGTGTGGAGAGTCCCTGGTACGGCCGGCCCCGCATTCGGTGTCGAACCCGGCCAGCGGGTCACCGCCGTCGACCTTCGCCCGGTCGGTCCGGGCGGCCCGATGGAGCTGCTCGTGGGCCGCGCCGACGGGGTCGTCGGACTGCAGCTCGTCGAGCCGGATGGCGCGATTCGTGCGGTGACGACACCTGTCCTGGCCGACGACCGCCAGTTGCGCTACCGGGGATGGGTGGAGGACAACCGGAAGCTGGTGCATTGGCTGACCGGCGGTCGGGTGGGTTACGTGCACCTGCCGGACATGGGTCCGCGAGGGTTCGCCGAGTTCCAGCGTTGCCTACTGGTCGAAGCCCGGCGGGAGGCGTTGCTGATCGATGCCCGATTCAATGGTGGTGGACACGCTGCCGACCTCGTCATCGAGCGGTTGGCGCGGCGGCGCGTCGGCTACCGGTTGGCGCGCCGGGGAGCGACGCAGGGGTACCCGCACCGGGCCGCCCCCACCGCACAGGTCGTCCTGATCAACGAGCGAACGGGATCCGACGGTGAGACGTTCGCCCAGGTCTTCCGGTCGCGGGGCCTCGGGACCGTGGTGGGCCGGCGGACCTGGGGCGGCGGCACCGGTATCCGACCGAGGCATCGACTCGTCGACGGCACGGTAACCACTCAGCCGGAGTACCGGTTCGTGTTCGACGACACCGAAAAGGGACTCGAGAACCACGGCTGCGAACCGGATGTCGAGGTGGACGTGAGCCCCGACGACCACGCCGCAGGCCGTGACCCACAGTTGGAGGTCGCCGCCCTGCTGGCAGCGAAGCGGATCGACGCGGCACCCACGATGAGTGACTTCCCGCGTATGCTCGGTGATCGAATCACGGCGAGCGCATCGGCTTCTATCGATCATTCTGCCCCGGCGCCAGAGCCACGAGGATGAGAACCCGGACGAAAGGCAGGTACCTGGCCAATGACTCAGTTGATGGCTGACACTGAGGCTCCTACTCGCCGTAGATCGGTCTGGGCGGGTTACGCCGCCGCGACCTGGGCACTGCTGTTCGCCATCCGCGGCATCTACTGGGCCCTCGGCGGAAGCGTCGGACTCGCCACCCTCTCCGAGGGGATCAAGGACCTGCACGCGCAGGGCGACCGGATGCTCTTCGCGGCTCTGTGGATGACAGTGGTGCTGGAACTGTTCGGCGTTGTGCTGGGTCTGGCGCTCGTGCGTCCGTTCGGTGTGGTGTTTCCGCAGTGGGTGCCGGTGGTGGCGAAGCGGCGGGTGCCGAACTGGCTGCTGCTCGTACCCAGTTCGGGTGCCTCCGCTCTGCTGCTGGCGCACGGCGGCACGTTCGTCGGCTTCGGACTGAGCGCCCTGATCAAGGGCGAGACGATGACCACCGAACTCCGCTGGTACGCGATGTTCTGGGGTCCCTGGTTCATACTCGGAGGAGTCCTATTCGGCGCCGCGGCGCTTGCGTACCTGCGGTGGACCTCGGATCGGCGCTCGTGGCGACGCCGGATCGGGGTCGCCGCCGGTGTGGTCGCCTTCCTCGGTGGTCTGGTGGCTGCCGCCGCGCCGTTCATCGTCACCTGGCTGGCATCCGGCAGCGAGTAGTGGGCCCGTGGCCTCCCTGAGCGGACGCGGTTACGGCGTCTGGCCCGCCGCTGCCGCCACGTCGGCGGGTCCCTGCACGGATCGCCGCCGCGCGGTGAACAACTCGCGGTAGAACCAGCCCTGCCGGAAACCCGCTGGCTCGTAGGGCGACGAGGCCGTCGCCTCGACACAACCCTCGCTGGTCGTGAGGCGCACCACCGCGGAGTAGTCCGGGTGGACACCGTCACCGCTGAGAGCGCGCACGAACTCGACCTCCATCACGTCACCTGCTTCGACCTGGATCGGCTCGTCCCAGAGCGGCAGGTAGACGGGGGCGAAAGTCGTCACCTGCTCTGGGCGTCGACCGGCTCGTCCTCCCGGTGGCCCCACAGCCGGATCCACAGCAACAAGCCGTCAACGCGCCCCGGCTGACGCATCACCAGCACCCCGGTCTCGCGCCCCTCAGCCGATGCGCCGACCGAGAAGTCGAGGTCTTCCACTATGGCGGACGTGCTCAGCACGTGCCGTGGATCGGCCCCTTCGACGCACATGCGCACGTCGAAGGGGCCGCCCTTGACGCGGAAGAGCTCGTCGAGATAGTGGAGGGCGTATGGCGAGAACGACAGGGCAGGCGCCAGATCCCTAATGCACGTCGCGCCGGCCATGGTCACGGCCCGGGCCGGCACCATGTCCGCGCCGGACTTGGTGAGGCGGTTCTTGGCGTCGGCCAGGACGACGGCTGCGCCCTCCGACCCGGCGATGGTGCCAATGATCTCCGAGACACAGACGTCAGCCTGCGCCTCTTCGAAGCTGAGGTCCGTCGACCAACCGCCGACAAGTGTGACAAGCTCACGCCTGTCGAAACGGGACAGCCGCGCCCGGGCCAGTGCCAGCGAACTCCGCTGACCTTCGACCGCCAGAACGCTCGTCGCTCCCTGGCTGATGGCGTAGCGAGCCCAGTTCAGGTCCTGACCCGTTCCGATGTCGAGCACCCTTCGGCCGGAAGCGACCCGCGCGAGGGCCTGGCGGAAGGCACGGTTGCGAATCCGGTCGATCGTCATCCCGAAGTAGGCAAGCTCGTCGTAGACCGGGTACTCACCGAATGACGGAGACAGAACCACCTCCTTACCCTGTTGGTGGCGGCTCTCGCCGGGGCGCGGTCGGCACCGGTCCTGATCACCGCGTCGGCGATCGGCTACTACGGCGATCGCGGGGACGAAGAGTTGACCGAGGAGAGTCAGCCGGGGGACGGATTCCTGGCCCGGCTCTGCCAAGACTGGGAGGCCGCTGCGGCGCGGGCCGCCGAGCACGGTTGTCGGGTGGTGCAGACCCGGTTCGGGGTCATCCAGGCCCGCGACGTCGGCATGTTGGTGGCCATGCGGCGCTCCGCGCTCGTCGGGCCGGTGGTCCGCTTCGGGTACGGGCGGCGTCACCAAAGCTGGGTGGCACTCGACGACGTCACGCGCGCCATCACGTTCGCGCTCGCTACTCCAGCGCTGGCCGGCCCGCTCAACGTCACCAGCCCCAACCCGATCACGAATGCGGCGTACGCGGCGACGTTGGGGCGGATCATGCGGCGCCCGGTCATTCCCGTACCCCCGCTGTTGCCGCGGATCGCGCTGCCCGGTGTGGCCGACGAGCTGCTGCTGCAGAGCGCGAAGGTCCTGCCACGGCGATTGCTGTCAGCGGGGTTTCAGTTCCGCTACCCGACCCTCGACGGCTGCCTGCGAGCGCTGCTGTGACTGGGCCAGGACACCCCCGCCGGCTGAGAGGCTACCGGCGGTCGCGACCGTACGGGGCCGAGGTCAAGGACTTCGATGCGCGAACACCCAGCGAGGCGCTGACGCGCCGCGGCCCGTTCGGCCGGCGGGTCCTTCACGGCGTGGCGCCGCGCGCCGTAGGTCGCCGCAGGTGATAGCGGACCGCGCGCCAGCGCTCAACGAGGTTGGCAAAGGGAAGAGTCCGATAGCGCCGACATGATGCCTCAGTCGCGCTGTCGAGTTGCACCAATCACCAACAGGATCGCGCTGGGCAGATAGAAGAGGCCCACCGAGGCCGCACCGAGGATGACACTGATGCCGAGCACCGAGGCCGAGGCGATCGCCACCGGCCGCCGCGCGCGCCTTGGCGTGACCAGCGCGGCAGCGGCCACCGCCACCGGGATCAGGAGCAGGGCGGCGGCCGCACCCCAACCGGCGGCCTCTAGCAGGCTCTCTCGGTCCGTGGTTTCCACGGTCCCGGCGGGCTGGCCTGCCTCCATGGACGTGCCGACGCCGGTGCGCTCGGCCAACGGTAGGAACAGCAGCGCGGCGCTCACCGCCAACGTGAGCAGGAAGGCTGCGAACAACCAGCGATTGTCCGAGACGGTGAGCGACCAGCGGTTGCGCGTAACGGCTTGCTGAGACATCCCCGTTCCTCCGCTGTCGTTGTCGTCCTGGCTCCAGCGGTGCCGTCGACCACCGCCGCGGCGACGGGTGTCGCGTTGTCCCGCAGATGTCAGACATCATATGCTGCCGATGGCTCGACGGTCGATGGGATACGCGCTGCCCGGTGCGGGGCTCGATGTTCGCGGAATCTTCACGTAAGACCGGGAAGGTGGTGAGGATGAGAACGCTGGCCGCACTCGCTTACAGCAAGAGGAAGGCCGTTCTCTACATATCGGCCGCTTTGTTCGTGGTCGCTGGTGCCGTCGGTGGCGGAGTAATTCCGATGCTTTCCACCGGCGGCTTCACCGACTCCTGGACGGAGTCTGCGCGCGCGAGCGAGTTCATCCAGCGGGAGTTCGGCACCGGCGCACCCAACCTGATCCTGCTCGTCGCTGCCGACCAGGGCGTGGACGATTCCGCTGCGACGCGGGCCGGCACGGAGCTGACCAGCCGGTTGGCGGCTGAGCCGGGCGTCGCCGAGGCGACGTCCTACTGGACGCAGCAACGCCCTGCCGCCCTGCGCAGTAAGGACGGCGACCAAGCCCTCGTTCTGGCCCGGATCGAGGGCGACGAGGACGAGGTTGACAGTCGGATGGAGGCGCTGGGCGAGCGCTACAGCGGCGAGGTGGACGGGCTTCGGGTGCAACTCGGCGGCGCCGCCGAGGCGAACCGTGAGATCATCGAGAACACCGAGCGCGACCTGATCAAGATTGAAGCAATCACCTTCCCGATCGTCTTTGTCATTCTCATCTTCGTGTTCCGGGGCCTCGTGGCGGCTTTCCTTCCACTGCTGGTGAGCGTCCTGACCATCGTGTCGGTGCTGCTGGTGATCCGACTGTTGACCACGTTCACCGATGTCTCGGTGCTGGCCACCAACGTCGCGACCGGCCTGGGCCTGGGGCTGGCGATCGACTACAGCCTGTTCATCCTCACCCGCTACCGCGAGGAGCTACGTCAGGGTGCGGCGATGGACCGGGCCATTTCGGCGACGCTGGCCAGTGCGGGACGCACCGTGGCGTTCTCCGCGATCACCGTCGCCCTTTCGCTGAGCGCACTGCTGATCTTCCCGTTCGCCTTCCTACGCTCCTTCGCCTACGCCGGCATCCCGACGGCATTGATCGCAGCGCTGATCACCATCACGACCCTGCCGGCGTTGCTGGCCGTGCTGGGCCCCCGCGTGGACAAGTTCCAGATCTTCCCGCGTCGCAGCGAACCGGATTCCGAGCAGGGCTTCTGGCATCGACTGGCTACGTCGGTAATGCGGTTTCCCATCCCGGTGGCCGCTGTTGTCATCGTCGTGATGCTCTTCCTCGGTGCCCCGTTCCTCGGGCTGCGGATGGGGTTGGCCGACGAGCGGGTTCTGCCCCAGGACGCCAGCGCGAGCCAGGTCGGGGCAACCCTGCGCGAGGACTTCTCATCGATGGATTCACAGCCACTCAACGTGGTGCTGCCCGACGCCCCCGCGAGTGCCAATCGCGCATCCGCAGTGACCAGCTATGCCACGAGCGTGTCGCAGCTGCCCGACGTGGCCCGTGTCGACACGGTGACCGGGAGCTTCGTGGACGGTACGCGGATAACCGAGGCGACCGTCCAGGCGACGCGCTTCGCGACCGACAGCAGCGTATACCTGGCCGTCACGCCGTCGGTGGACAGCAGGTCGACCGAGGGTGAGCAACTGGTCAAACAAATCCGGTCACTGCCCGCGCCATACGAGGCGCAAGTGAGCGGACCAGCGGCCGAACTGGTCGACTCGCTCGACTCCCTGTATTCCCGGATGCCGCTGGCACTGGCGCTCATCGCAGCCAGCTCGCTCGTGGTGCTCTACCTCTTCACCGGCAGCGTGGTGATTCCGCTCAAGGCCATTGTGCTCAACTGCCTGAGTCTCAGCGCTACCTTCGGCGCACTCGTCTGGGGTTTTCAGGACGGTCACCTCGAGGGGATCGTCGGCGAGTTCGAGGCCACGGGCACCATCACCTGGACGGTGCCGATCCTGCTCTTCTGCATCGCGTTCGGTCTGTCCATGGACTATGAGGTGTTCATTCTTTCCAGGATCAAGGAGGAGTACGATCGCACCGGCGACAACACCCTCGCCGTGGCCCGTGGACTGGAACGGACTGGCCGTCTGGTGACCGCAGCCGCGATCCTCATGGCCGTGGTCTTCCTCGGGTTCACTATCTCCGGCATCTTCTATCTGAAGGCTATCGGTGTCGGTCTGGCGTTGGCGATCCTCATGGATGCGTTCCTGGTCCGGGGGGCACTCGTGCCCGCCTTCATGCGACTGGCCGGTCGGTTCAACTGGTGGGCTCCCAGGCCCTTGCGTGCTCTGCACCGCAGGATCGGCATCAGTGACTCCGATGTTGACGGCCGCACACGGCAAGACGCCCGCGAGGTCCAGCCAGGCAGGTCCGTCCCTGTTGCCGGTGAGTCCGAATAGCTGTCGTGGTCGGCCGGGGTCGCGGCCAGGCTGTTGCGTAGTCGGTTGAGGGGTGCTTGAACTGGAGTTCGGGTGGCCCTGTTGCCCGTGGGGTCTACGTAGGACAGGTCTGGCCGTCGGTGATCATGGCGTTTGCGAAGACAACCGTGATCGAGAATAGGACCGCACCCGCTGATGTCATCGTCACTGACCGAGATCGTGCTGCCGCAGCGACCCCCGGGTATGCCGTGCCTGACCACGGTCACCGACGGTGATCGACTGAGCCTGTTCGTCGCGTTGGAAGCGGTGGACGACCTGCGGGATCCGCGGGGTCGGCGGTATCCGCTGGTCAGTGAGGCAAGCCAGGTGGGACGGCTCGACGTCCCCGTCGGCTATTTCCTGGTCGAGCAGGCGCATGCAGCGGCGTTGGAAGGCCGGGTCGTGATCGGCGTGTTGCGCGAGCGCCCATGCGGCGGTGGCGGCTCCTTTCTGACGTCGCTACGTCGAGGCCACCCGAAACACGCCTAATGCGACCGCAGCTGGGCACGCCACGGATGATCTGGATGGACCAGGCCGAGGGTCGCATCCAGCCAGCCGCGTTCCGCCCGCGACAGCAGCGGAAGTGCGCCGGTGAAATCAGCCTCGTCCTTGTCCCGTGTGTGCTTTGCCTTGAACAGCAGTACGGCTTCGATAGCCAGGTACGGGATTCCATCGTCTGTATGTCGGATAATCTCGCTATACGGTCGGCGGATCCGCTGCTCGTCGCGGCGGCAGATCCAGACGTCCCCGTCGTGCGGCTCGCGAAAGACGTCGAAGCGCCACCTGCCCGCCGTCGGGTCCCATGCCCACGTCTGGTGAGAGTCGCCAGCTAATGCCTCGGGCGTCATCGGCGCCAGTACGCCCTCGCCCGCCGGCACCCAGAAATCAAGCTCGGGGAACAGCGGCGGCAGCAGAGCGAAATGCGCTGCCGGCACGGCGATCTCCAGGTCCTCATGGGCGCGGGTCTGCTGGCCGCGGAATAGATCTACCGCCCAGCCGGCCGCGATGTACCAGGGAACTCGCAGGTCGCGGAGGCGTTCGGCAATGTGGCGCGGATGCCACGCCGCCCATGCGTCGACATCGGGATGGTTCACGACGGCGAGTCTATGGT
The DNA here is from genome assembly GCF_013416675.1 of Salinispora sp. H7-4. NCBI lineage: Bacteria > Bacillati > Actinomycetota > Actinomycetes > Micromonosporales > Micromonosporaceae > Salinispora > Salinispora sp. H7-4. Next base: position 76,559 of record NZ_JABZED010000045.1, on the reverse strand, counting down.
GGGGGAGCTGGAATGTGAATCTCGGTCGTGACCGTCGGGCGGGAGCAGCGTTAGGCCGGTCATGGGTCATCGAAAGCCATACCCCCAGTGACGTCACCGACGAGCAGTGGGCGAGGAGGTGTACGCGCAGCACGAGCGCGCGATGGCGGCCGGCGTACGGGCGTATGCCGAGCGCTTCACCACCCTGCTGCGGATCTCGTTCAACTGAGCACACAACACGTGTCGTCGGGACCGTCAGGCGTCGACCGGACGATCGCCGCGCTCGCGGACGGGCAGCCCACGCCGCGAGGTGATCGATGCGATCGCCGCCGCGCCGAGGACGAGCGCCGGGACTACGACGTAGACCCCGTCGCCGAGACCCAGGAGCAGGCCCCAGGCCAGCATCACCAGCGCGCACAGCGCCGTCGTGGCGCCGACGGCGCGGCCGGTCAGGTCGGCGGCGAGGGGCAGCAGGGCCGCGACCACCGGTACACCCAGCAGGTAGCCGGTGGCGGAGCCGTTGTCGGACACGGTGTCGGGCAGCAGGGCGACGACGATTCCCAGGGTCAACCCCAGGGCGACCAGCCGCAGTGACCGACCGAGGGCCTGCGGGGCGCCCCGCCGTTGGCTCAGGTAGAGCAGTGCCCCCACGATGACGAACAGCGCGAGCACTCCGCCGACAATGGCAGCGACATTCATGACGACTCCTCGGCCTTGATGATGTCGGCGACCCGGGCCTCGTGCACCTCGACCGGCCACCGCTTCCATTACTGGCGCCGGAAGGTGAGAGTGACACGCCTACCCGGCCATTGCTAATAGTGATCGATAAGCCTAGAACCAAGGTTGCCATAGCCAGGCTTTGTCGACAACTCGACAAAGTTCTCGTCAGGTGCTATCCGCCCATCCTAATTTCGTACTCGCTATCCGCACTCCGCCTGACGTCGACCTGGCACCCTCCCCGGTGCTCGCGACCTCCGTGGCGTCCGGGCAGACGCAAAATGCAGGGAGTTCACTGCATAGCGGACGGCAGGCGGGCGCACTGCTGGTGACATACTCCAGGCGTGGTACGGCGAATTGCTATTTAGGCTTCCGGGAGCCGCCTGCCCAGCACTCCGGAGACCATTGGCGGTGTTCTCGCCGGTGATAGGGGAGGAAAGTGCCAATCGGGTACGGACGTTGCTGTGAGGCTGCTGGATCGGGGGTCGGACTGGCACGCGGACGATGCTGATGTCAGCGAACTCCCGCTGCTCAGGCGGTCGGCCACCCCGTCGTCGGGGCCGACCCCGTGGGTGCTGCTACTGTTACCGGAATGTTCCTCCTTTGTGCGTAGACCGAAGACTGCCTTCGCCCTGGTGCGGATAGGCCTGCTGTCTTTGACCTGCCTTTGGCGCGTACGCGCGCCACGTTCGATGAGGAACGTCAAATGTCTTCCCTGTCAGGGAATCCTTCGTATTAACGGTGCTGCGTCAGCCATATGCGCCGGCCACTCTGGACCGCCATGGCCTGGGCACGGCTACGGCCGATCACGTCCACGGTGAAGAGAGCATTCGCCGGGGGAGCCGGGATCGCATCGACGACATGGTGGCCGTGGTGTCGGGTGCGGGCTGACGTCTGGCTTTCGGCAAGGAAAGCCACGCTACACACGACAGACCCGACACAACTGTTCCCTGGGGTATCGGCAAAGACTACTATTCCGTTTGCTGGGCTCCGGCGGGTGTTGACCGGCCGTCCGGCCTGGTCGTACGGCAGGCGCGGCGGAGACGAGGTGACTGATGGCCGCCGAGAAGGTGACCGACACCGAGCAACGTGGTTGGCGGCTGCTCCGGCACCTGATCCGTCAGGAACGCCGGCGGCTCCTGGCGGCGGTGCTGCTCGCCGTAGCGGCGGTGGCCTGTCAGCTCGTGCCCTATCTGATGGCCTACCGGGTCGCGGTCGAGCTGGTCACCGAGGTGGATCCGGATGGTGGTGCCCTGACCCGCTACGCGCTCGTCGCGTTGGTCGCCATCGCCGCGGGTACCACGCTGATGGGCGCAGCGTTGGCGATCAGTCACCTGTGCGCCTACTGGCTGCTCTACCGGCTGCGCAGGCGCATCGCCAACCGGCTCGCCGTGCTGCCGCTCGGCGAGGTGAGTCGGCGGGGGAGCGGCACGATCGGTAAGTTGGCGATGGAGGACGTGGAGCGGATCGAGGTCTTCGTCGCGCACATGCTCCCCGACGCAGTCGCCAGCCTGAGCGTGGTCGCGGCCACCACCGTGTGGCTCTTCGTCATCGACTGGCGTCTGGCGCTGGCCGCTGTCGCGGTCGTTCCACTGGCCCTGCTCGGTCTGCGGCACGCCACCCGGGGCTCCGGAACCTGGGTCGCGCAGTGGCACGGCGCGGGCATGGCGATGAACCAGGCCATCACCGAGTTCCTGCACGGCATCAAGACCGTCAAGGTGTTCAACCGGCAGTCCGACACGGTGGCCCGAGCCACGGGCGCAGTGCGCCGCTACGTCGCGGCGGAAACCCGCTGGGGCACTGCCTTCCTGCCGGGAGGCGCGGCGTACTTCACGGCGATGGCCGCGAACGTGGTCGTCGTTGTCCCGGTAGGGCTGTGGCTCTACCGGGACGGCGCGGTGGACCTGCCCACCCTGCTGCTCTTCCTGCTGCTGTCGCTCGGCTACACAGCCCCGCTGACCAAACTGACCGGGTACAGCTCCCAACTTCGGCAGGTCCGCTTCGGCGCGGACGAGATCGCCGCGCTGTTGGATGCCCCAGCCTTGCCGGATACCCACCAGCGGGTACCGCTCGGTCCGGCCGCGGTCGAGCTGACCGACGTGACGTTCGGCTATCAGCCGGACCGTACGGTGCTCCAGGGGGTTACGCTGCGTGCCGAGGCGGGCGAGGTCACCGCGATCGTCGGTCCGAGCGGTTCGGGCAAGACGACCATCGCGCGGCTGGTAGCCCGGTTCTTCGACGTCAGTGCCGGTACGGTCAAGGTAGCCGGCGTCGACGTTCGAGAGTTGGCGGTCGACCAGCTCATGGACACCGTCGCGGTGGTCTTTCAGGATCCGTTCCTGTTCCACGACACCATTCGGGCCAACCTGACGTTGGGCCAGCCCGATGTGGACGACGAGTTGGTGTACCGCGCGGCCCGCGCAGCCCGTTGCCACGATTTCATCCTCGCCCTGCCACAGGGATACGACACCATCGTCGGTGAGCGGGGCGCGACCCTCTCCGGTGGTGAACGGCAGCGCATCTCCATCGCCCGCGCCCTGCTCAAGGATGCACCGGTGGTGGTGCTGGACGAGGCGACCGCGTCCACCGATCCCGAGAACGAGGTGTTGATCCAGCAGGCGGTGGCCAGTCTCGCCGCCGGGCGTACCGTGCTGGTCATCGCTCACCGACTGACCACCGTCCGGAACGCCGGCCGGATCGTGGTGATGGCCGACGGGCAGGTGGTCGAAAGCGGACGCCACGAGGATCTGCTGCGTGCCGGTGGAACGTACGCCGGGCTGTGGGAGGACGCGACCACCAGCGCCCAGTGGAGCCTGGGCGCCACCGACACGCGGAGCGGAGCGAGCCGATGACGACCACGCCCTCGCCCTCGACCGCTCCCGTGGGGTCGCCGGCCACCCGCCCGGTGGCCGGGCGCACCGTCGCCCTGATTCGGCGGCTGTGGGAGCTCTCCGACCCACAGCTGCGTCGCCAGCAGCTCTGGGGGATCGCCGCCCGGATGGCAGCGGCTGTCTGCACCGCCGTGCCGGTGTGGCTGCTGGTGGTGGTTCTGCAGCGGCTGCGGGAGGCGAACCTGGGCGGGCCCGCGATCAGCCAGGGGGAAGTCCTCTGGTGGACCGTCGGCATCGTCGCCGCGGTGCTTGGTCAGTTCGGTTTCGACCTGGTCGCCCAGCGGCAGAGCTGGGTCGCCTCCTTCGAACTGCTCGGTGAGATGCGCCTGCGGGCGTTGCAGCACCTGCGGCGGCTGCCGCTCGGGTACCACACCAGCCGGCAGAGCGGTGACCTCACCGCACTCGTCACGCATCACCTCAGTGAACTGGAGCCGGTGGTGTTCGGCGCGATCCCCACCATCATCGGTGCGGCCCTGCTGCCGGTCGTGATCGCCGTGGGTCTGCTGTTGGTGGACTGGCAGATGGGGCTGGCCGCGTTGGGCACGGTTCCGCTGGCGATGCTGGTGTACGTGTGGTCGCAACGCACCTTCGCGCGGCTGGCGGCCGAGCGCGCCCGGGCCGGTGGCCAGGCCGCGGCGCGCTTCCAGGAGTACGTCTCCGGGATCGCCGTCGCCCGCTCCCACGGCGCCACCGGCGACCGGGCGGACCGCCTGGCCCGTGCCCTGCTACGACACCGTGACGCCAGCATCGGTCTGGTCAGCCGCCTGGTGGTTCCGCTGGTGCTCTTCCTGACGGTGATCGAGCTGGGCCTGCCGGTGGTCCTGCTGGTCGGCGCGTTCCTGCTGATCGGTGGTGACCTGGCGCCGGCCACCTTCCTCGTCTTCGCGGTACTGTCGCTGCGGGTCCATGGTCCGCTGCGGGCGATGGGCGAGCAGACCGAGAGCCTGCGGGTCGGTGAGGCGGCCCTCGACCGGCTTGGCGCGCTGCTCGCCGAACCCCTGCCCCCTGAGGTCCGGTCGGGCCTGCGGCCGCAGGGGCACGACGTGGCCTTCGAGTCGGTGAGCTACACCTACCCAGGTGCCACGCGGCCGGCGCTGCGAGACGTCACCTTCACCGCGCCAGCCGGTACGGTGACCGCGCTGGTCGGCAGCAGCGGAGCGGGTAAGAGCACCTGTCTGCACCTGCTGACCCGGTTCTTCGTACCCGATTCCGGCACCGTGCGGGTGGGCGGCGTGGACCTCCTCGAGTTGGACGACCGGAGCCTGTTCGACGCGGTGACGGTGGTGTTCCAGGACAGCTACCTGTTCAGCGAGTCGGTGTGGGACAACATTCGCTTCGGCCGGCCGGAAGCCACCGACGAGGAGGTGCGGCGGGCCGCCACGCGGGCCAGGGTGGACGAGATCGTGGCGCGACTGCCCGAGGGCGGTGACGCTGTGGTCGGGGAAGGGGGTGCCACCATTTCCGGCGGCGAGCGACAGCGTGTGTCGCTGGCGCGTGCGATTGTGAAGGACGCTCCGATCGTGCTGCTCGACGAGCCGACGGCGGCGATGGACGCCACCAACGAGCGGCATGTGCAGCAGGCGCTCTCCGACCTGATCCGGGACCGAACGGTGCTGGTCGTGGCGCACCGACTGGGTACCGTCCGGCACGCTGACCGGATCGTGGTGCTCGACGACGGGGCGGTTGTCGAGGCCGGCCGACACGACGAACTGCTGGCCCGGCAGGGCCGCTACGCGCGGATGTGGGCTGAGCAGGAGACTGCCCGGTCGTGGCAGCTGTGAGTCCGTCGGCATGTCCCGCGTGACCCTTCCCGGGTCGGTGAACCGCCCGATCGGGGCGGCGGTCTGCTCAGCTGGCGATCCACACGTTCTTCGGGCGGAGGAACTCCCGCACGCCGGCCTCGCCTCCGATCCGACCCCAGCCGCTCTGCCGAACGCCGCCGAAGGGCGCCGACGGTAGCACCCCGGGGACGCCGTTGACCCAGACGCTGCCGGCAGCGACGGCCCGGCTCACCCGGTGTGCGGTCCGTAGGTCGGTGGTGTGTAGGTACGCCCCGAGTCCGTAGCGGGTGCCATTGGCCAGCCGGAGGGCCTCCTCCTCGCTGTCGAAGGGGGTGAACGCCAGCACCGGCCCGAAGATCTCCTCCTGGGCGAGTTCGCTGGCTGGGTCGACATCGGCGAAGACTGTTGGTCCGATGAAGTAGCCGGCAGCGAGGTCACCCCCGATCCGTTCGCCGCCGGACACCAGGCGACCGTGCCGGGCTCCGCGGGCCCGCTCCACGACCCCGAGGATGCGTTGGCAGGCGCTGTCGCTCACCACCGGGCCCATCATGGTGCGTTCCTGGGCGGGGTCGCCGACCGGGACCCGGGCCAGCCGGGCGGTCACCGTGCGCAGCATCTCGTCGTAGACCGAGGAGTGGACGAGCACGCGCGTGCCGTTGGCGCAGCCCTGCCCGCTGAGCGCCACCACACCGCTCATCGCCAGTCGGGCCGCCATCCGGATGTCGGCGTCGCCGAAGACGACGTGTGCGGACTTGCCGCCGAGTTCCAGACCGACCGGGACCAGGTGTTCGGCCGCCGCTGCGAGAATCTTGCGTGCGGTGCTCCCGCCACCGGTGAAGTGCACCTTCCCGATTTCGGGGTGCCGGACGAGCGCCTCACCGCCGACCGCCGCGCCGGGCACGACATTCACCACACCGGGCGGGAACCCGGCCTCGAGCGCCAGTTCCCCGATCCGCAGCGCGGTGAACGGCGCGAGCTCCGCTGGCTTGAGCACGACGACGTTGCCGGCGGCGAGGACGGGCGCGAGCATCTGGGCCACGGAGACCAGCGGGCCGTTCCACGGGATGATCAATGCCACCACACCGTACGGCTCGTCAAGGGTGTAGTCGACGGCCCGTACGGGCCAGGTCGGCACCACCTGCCCGCCGATCTTGTCTGCCCAGCCGGCGTGGTAGCGCAGGTGTTCGATCGCGACACCGGGCATGGCGGAGGCGAACTGCCGGGGGCAACCGTTCTCCAGGGTCTGCAACCCGGCCAGATCCGCCGCGTCCCGCTCGACCAGGTCGGCCAGGCGCAGCAGAAGGTCCCGCCGGACATTGCCCCGGGTCGCGGCCCAGGCAGCCTGGACGGCCCGGGCGGTGCGGACCGCCGTGTCCATCTCGGCGGCGCCGCCCAGCGGTACCTCGGCGGTGGGGCGGCCGTCGCCGGCGTATACGTGTTGGTGTACGCCCCCGGTGGGGTCGGTCAACCGGGTCTCCCCGATGAGGAGGCTGGTGTCCGGGATCAGGTCGGTCGGGGCGGCGGTGACGGGCACGGCGGGACCTCTTCTGCTCGGTACGCCAGTGAGTGGCGTCAGGTCAGTTGAGCATGTTGGGTTGGATCCTAGTGTAGTTTGTTGTGTTAGCGAGCCCGCCCGGTCGGGTGGTGACGATTCGCCGGATCGATGACTGGAGGAGGTCGGTCGTGGCAGGACATCTGTCGTACTTCGAGTTCGGAACGCCGGACGTGGCGGTGGCCAGCGCGTTCTTCACCGAGTTGTTCGGGTGGAAGGTGCAGGCGCAGGAGCATGGTGGTTCGATCGACACCGGAAGCGCTGTGCCCGGTGGCATGCATCGCGACGCGGGCCCGCCGCAGCACTACCTCTACTTCGCCGTCGACGACATCGAGGCCGCCATGAAGCGGGTGGTGGAGTTGGGCGGTGAGGTGGAGCCGATGCGCCCCCCGACCGAACAGTGGGGTGCCTTCGTCGAGTGTCGGGACAACCAGGGTCTTCCCTTCGGGCTGCACCTACCCCCGAAAGCCACCTCCTGAACCGCGCGTGGGCCGCGTCCGGAGGCCGCCGGGCCCGGAATCCGCCGGGCCCGGAAGCCGCCGGGTGCGGCCCACGCAGTGTCGGTGCACTCCCGGACGTCGGCGGGGTCACTGCTCGTCGGTGAGGAACCGGCCCGGCACGTACCCGGTTCGTGCGGTGGAGAGACCACCGTCGACCGTGACCACCGAGCCGGTGACGTAGGAGCCGGCACGGCTGCACAGGTAGATGACCGTGCCGACGATGTCCTCCGGCCGACCGATGCGCTGCAACGGCGTGACCGCGGCGATCTCCTCGCCGATGGCCTCGAGCACACCAGCCATCATCCGGGAGGGAAAGCTGCCGGGGGCGATCACGTTCGCGGTCACCGTGGGAGCGAAATCGTGGGCCAACATCCGGGTGATGTGGTGGATGGCCGCCTTCGCCGCGGCGGCCGAGTAGGTCGGCATCTCGGGCACCCGCTGGGCGTCGGCGCTGCCGATGTTGACGATCCGGGCCGGGTCGTCGGCGGTGCCGGCTGCACGCAACAGCGGCGCCAGCTCGCGTACCAGGAACAATGGCGCCTTCAGGCCGATGTCCAGCACGCTGTCCCAGGCGGCGGCGGGGAACTGGTCGACCGGGGCGGTCCACGCGGTGCCCGCGTTGTTGACCAGGATGTGCAATCGCTCCTCACGCTCGGCGATCTCGCGGGCCAGCCGGGCACATTCCCGTTCCTCGGACAGGTCAGCCGGGATCGCCACGCACTCGCCACCGACGGCGGTGAGCTCCTGGGCGACGTCCGCACAGTCGGATTTGGTTCGGGCGGTGAGGTAGACCCGGACCCCAGCCGAGGCGAAACCCCGCGCGATCATTCTCCCGATCCCCTGGGTGCCGCCCGTGACGAGGGCGGTCTTTCCCGCTACCGAGAACAGCTCACTCATGACAACCTCCAGAGGCAAGATACTTCACACGGTACGATGTCGAACACGCTGCTGCCTACCCCGTCCCGGAGAGCGCGGTGCCGCGTGGATCGCGCCCGGCTTCCGCGCCGACGGCCAGTGCCCCGAGCGTGGCGTACGAGTCACGACCGGCCACGAAGTGCTGGGTAGCCGTGTGTAGGTCGCGTAGCCGTCGTTGCAGCGGCGAGGCCTCGTAGATGGCGGTGCCACCGGCCAGCTTGTGCGCGGTATCGACCACCTGGCCGGCCAGGCTGGTCACCTGGGCAGCGGTCGCCCGTAGGCGGGCCCGGTGGAGCGCTGTCGAGGTTCCCGCCGTGGCCTGCGCCTCGGCCGCCTCGGCGTACAGCAGGGCCCGGGCCGCGCGTAGCACGGTCTGCGCCTCACCGAGCCGGTCCTGAAAGACCGGTGCGGAGGCGAGCCGCCGGGGGCTCAGTGCCGGTCGTTTGCCACCGGCTGCCACCTGGACGAGATCTGCCAGTGCGCCGTCGGCCAACCCGACGGCGATCGAACCGATGATCAGGCTCGACTCGGCGATCCGGTGTACCGCCGCACCGCCCTGCCCACTCTCGGCGACGACGGCGCGGTGCGCGGGCACCCGGGCTTTCTCGACGGCTACGTCGTGGCTGGCGGTCCCACGTAGACCCAGCACCCGCCAGGTGTCCATCACTCGGACGTCCCGCGCGGGCACGTACAGGATGCGAGTGGCCGGTACGCCGTCCTCCCCGACCGGCACGCTTCGTCCGGTGACCACCACGCAGCTCAGGTAGAACCAGGACGCCCGTGGGCAACCGGTGACGAACGGCCACTGACCGGTGACCCGCCACCCGGTGTCGGTCTGGCGGGCTCGGCCCTTCGGCGCCACTGCCCCGGCGACCAGCGTGTCGGGGCCGCCGCCGAACACGTCCTCCACCGCCTCGGTCGGGCCACACCGGACGATCAGGTGCGACAGCGCCACCTGGCCGACGGTCCAGGCGGTGGCGGCGTCGGCCCGGGCCAGCTCCTCCAACACGGCCAGCACGTCCGGCAGGTCCAACTGGTCACCGCCGTGGCTGGCCGGTGCGAACATCCGGAAGCACCCTGCGTCGCGGAGGTCGTCGACGAGGTCGTCCGGCAACCCGCGTTGCTGCTCGATCTCCTCCGCCCGCTTCGTCACGTGGGTCGCCAGCTCGCGTACCCGTACCAGCGTTGGGTTCACGTCCTTCTCCTCAGTGTAGTGTGTCGGGTGTGCGGACCGTATCTCCCGCCGTCTGGTGCTGTCCATGTCGACTTCGACGGGTTAGCGTGTGACGAGACAGCACATGCCACACGCATCTCGCCCGGAGGATGCCGATGACCGCCCCCACCGACACCCAGGCCCGGGTCCTCGCGGTCCGGATGTGGAACTCCCTGCTGGCAACCCAGGAACTTCTGTCCATGTACCTCGGGGTTCGCCTGGGGCTCTACGACGACCTGGCGACCAGGGGCCCCGGCACAGCGAGTGAGATCGCCGTGCGAGCCGGAGTCGACCCGCGGTACGCCCGCGAGTGGCTGGAGCAGCAGGCGGTAGCCGGCGTGCTCACGGTCGACGACCCGAACCGCCCGGCCGCGCGGCGGGTTTTTACCCTGCCCGCCGCGCACGCCGAGGTGCTGACCGTGACGGACAACCCGGTGTCGATGGCGGCCCTGGCCGTGCTGCCGTTGGGCGGGGTCGCGGCGGCGCTGCCGGCGCTGCTGGCGGCGTATCGCAGCGGTGACGGCGTACCGGATGCGGTCTACGGTGTCGACTGGCGCCAGGGACACGCCGGCGCCAACCGGGCGATGTTCACCCACCAGCTGGCGGGCTGGCTGCGGCGCTTCGCCCCGGACGTGCACACCCGGCTCACCGCCGGGCCGGCGCGGGTGGCGGATGTCGCGTGTGGCGCCGGGTGGGCCGGCATCGGCCTGGCCCGTTCCTACCCGTCGATCACCGTCGACGGCTTTGACGTCGACCCTGAGGTGATCGCGGACGCCCGTGGGCACGTCGCCGACGCCGGGTTGACCGACCGGGTCTCCTTCGTCGCCCACGATGCGGCGACCCCGGATCTCGCCGGCCGTTACGACCTGGTCTGCCTCTTCGACGCCCTGCATGAGATCGCCCGGCCGGTGGAGGTGTTGGGCACCTGCCGGCGGCTGTGCGTGGAGGGCGGCACCGTGTTGGTGCTCGATGCCCGAGTGGCGGAGCGGTTCACCGCCCCAGCCGATGAAATCGAACGCTTTCAGTACGCTACCAGCGTGCTGCACTGCCTGCCGGCCTGCCTGAGCCAGCAGCCCTCCGCTGGTACCGGCACCGCACTCCGTCCCGACCAGATGCGGCGACTGGCGGCCGAGGCGGGCTTCGCCGCCGTCACCCAGATGCCAATCGATGACCGCTTCCACCGGCTCTACCGCCTGATCGGCTGACGGGGGACCGGTGCGCACCGGCAGTTCCCCCGGTGCGCACCGTCCACCGGCGGATGTCGGGATCGGGTCGACGGCAGCCGGGTGGCGGTCGCCTCGACGGAGCACGATGGGGCCGGCCAGCACCTTCGGGGCGGCCGGCCCCGCGACGGGTGGGGAGTCAGGACTCCGCTGCCCGCTCCCGGATCCGGTGCAGAACATGCTCCTGTACCGCGTGCAGGGTGGTGATCGACCGCGCGGTCTTCTCGTCGATCGGATCCAGGTCGAACTCGTCTTCCAGCGCGAAGGCCAGCTCCATCAGGGCCAGCGAGTGGAAGCCGAGATCCTGGACCAACGCCGTCTCCGTGCCGTCGAGACCTTCCGGGCTGGGTGCCAGGTCGAGCACGATGGCCTTGACCTTGGTACGGATGTGCTCGTCCGACATTGTCGGCCCTGCGAGCGTCGGGGTCTGCTCACTCATGGTCGCTTGTTCCTTCCGGATCGCCTGGCTGAGCGGGGCTGAAACACAGGTCAGGGGACAGGTGCGGGTTCGGCGAGGTGCGGCGAGAGCGGTGCCGGGGGTCGGCAGCCGTGCAGCACGGCGGCGAGCACCGGCACCGCGGCTTCGGTCCAGCCGGCGACCGCGGATTCGAGATCGCCGAACTCCTCCTCGAGTACCGCCAGGCCTCGTACTGGCACCACAGCCCCCAGTTCGACCAGGAGTGGTCGAAGCTGAGCGTCCGGGACGAAGCGGTGTTGTGCCCACCCGGCCGTCATGACCGGTACCGCGACCGTGCCCGGCCGCAGCCCTTCGCGGGGGAGCATGTCGAGGAAGAGTTTCAGCAGCCCGGTGTAGGAGCCCTTGAAGGTCGGGCTGACCACCACCAGTAGACCGGGGCTACGGACCCGGGTCAGCACCTGTTCCAGTGGGACATTCCCGGCAGTACCGGCGATCAGCCTGGACGGCAGGTCTGGTCCCAGCTCCGCCAGATCCACCAGGTGCGGGTCGGCGAGGTGGACGCCGAAGCCGGCGAGCCCGGTACGTAGGGCCCCGGTGAGGTGCCGGGCCACGGTGAGGGTGCGGGACTCCCGTCGGGGGTTGCCGACCAGCACGGTCGTCGGGACAGCCAGTGAATCGGTCGGTAGGACGGCACGTCGGGATGCAGGTTGTCGCAGATCGGTCACCGGTCTCCTTCCGGATCAGCCAGCAGCCCTCGGTGCCGCAGGATCGGCAGGACACCTTCACCGAAGGTGTACGCCTCCTCGAGGTGCGGCTGGCCGGAGAGGATCAGGTGATCCAGACCTGACGAGTGGTACTCCTCGATCCGGTCGGCCACGTCGGCATGGCTGCCGACCAGGGCCATCCCGGCACCCGGCCGGACCAGTCCGTAGCCGGCCCAGACGTTCGGGTACACCTCCAGGTCATCGGTCTGTCCCCGGTGCAGAGCGGCCATCCGGCGTTGCCCCTCGGATTCGGTCCTTCGGAATCGCTGCTGTGCGGCGGCGATGGTGTCCGGGTGCATCCGATCCACCAGGCGCCGGGCTACCTGCCACGCCTCGTCGGCGGTGTCGCGGCTGATCACGTGGAACCGGGATCCGTAGGACAGTTCGCGGCCCTGCATGTCGGCCCGGTCGCGAACCTTCTTGACCAGCGCTGCCAACGGCTCCGGTGGCTCGCCCCAGGCGAGGTAGACGTCGGCGTGGCGGGCGGCCACCTGGTGCGCGGCGGATGAGGAGCCGCCGAGGAACACCGTCGGCCGGACCGCGGGCTTTCGGGTGAGCCGGCCGGCGCGAATCCGGTAGTGGATCCCCTCGAAGTCGTACGGGTCACCCGTCCAGGCCCGGGACAGGACATCGAGGAACTCCTCGGCGCGGGTGTAGCGCGCGTCGTGGTCGAGCCAGTCGCCGTAGCGCAACTGCTCGTCCCGATCGCCCCCGGCCACGACGTTGAGCAGCAGCCGGCCGCCCGAGAGTCGTTGCAGGGTTGCGGCCATCTGCGCGGCGACGGTCGGGGCCAGGAATCCGGGACGGAGGGCGACCATGAATCTTAGTCGGCGGGTGCGGCCGGCCAGCGCCGTCGAGATCAGCCAGGGATCTTCGCAGAACAGCCCGGTCGGGACGAGGACGCTGTCGAAGCCGAACTGGTCGGCGGCGCTGGCTACCTGGCCGAGGTAGTCGATCTCCGGTGCACGCCGGACGGCCTGCACCGGGGTGCCGTCCGGGGTCTTCGCCACCTCACGTCCGTCCCCGTGGGACGGGAGAAACCAATGCAGGTGAAGTGACATGTGGACCTTCCTGTCACAGCATCGACCGGGTGAGCGGTGCCCCGCGGTACGGCCCGAGGAGTCGTCCGCCTCCTGCGCGTTTGCCAGGTAGGACTGGTCGAAGCCTCTCAGTAGCGGCATGCGGTGTCAAGAGTATGTGGTGTTAGTGCTGTGTCGCTTCTCGTTTTACCAAACGCCATCTGCGGACCGGTGGGTGACAGTTCGGGTCCGCCGCCGATCAGACCGGCCGGGCGGTGCCCAGCGGGGCGGTGGGCGCCGCGGTCAGGGTGGTGGCCAGATCGGCGTACCCGGAGAGGAAACTGTGCGCCTGGGCCGGGGTGTATGCGGCGGTGGGGTGGTAGAGGACGACCCGCAGATCCGCCGGTCCCACCGGGGCGATGGCCAACTCGAACCGGAACCGGCTGCCCAGGCCGCGAGGCACCAGCAGTTCGAAGCCGACACCCGCCGCGACCGTGCGGTGCTGCGCCTCGGCCATCACGTTGAACAGCACGTCGTCGGCGCGGCGCCCACCGGCGCGCACCGCGTCCGCCGGCAGCATCTGGTACGGCAGATCCTGGTAGGTGAAGGCGCCGATGGCTGCGGAGTGCGCCTGCCCGACGAGGTCGGCGAAGGTGGCTGCCTGTCCGACCCGGGCCCGCAGTAGCACCATGTTGGCCAGCAGACCTACGGTCTCCCGCAGTTCGGGGCGGGACCGGTTGGCGAACATCGACGCCACCGCGAGGTCGTCCTGGCCGGTGACCTGGTGCAGGTGGTGGTAGAAGACTGCCAGCAACACCGCGAAGAGCGTGGTGCGACGGGTTCGGGCCAGAGCTCGCAGCCGGGTGACGGTCTCGCGGTCGAGGTCGATCGCCACGTCCGCGGTGGCCGGCCGAGAGGTGCTGGCCGGCCGATCGTCATTGGTGGGGCGGTCGGCGTTGGTTGGGCGGTCGCCCGCCGCGGCGGGCAGCGCCGGTAGCTGACTGCCGGCCAGCTGCCGGCGCCAGTAGTCCCGGTGTCGTTGTAGCCCGTCGCCGTCGAGGAGTTCCTGCTGCCACTCGACGAACCGGGTGTACGGCCAGCCGGTGTCGGGCAGCGATGAACTCGCTCCGGTCGCCCGGGCGTACAGCGCGCCGAGGTCGCGGAAGAGAATCCCGGTGGACCAGGCGTCGGTCACCAGGTGGTGCAGGTTCAGGCAGAGCAGGTGGGTGCGGGCCCCGAGCCGCCACAGCGTCGCCCGGGCCGGCCACTCGGTGGGATCGATCGCGGTGCGCAGCTCGGCGCGTACCGCCTCGTCGACCGCATCCTCCGGGTCCGGATGGTCGGACAGGTAGATCCGCCGGGTCGGCACCGGGGCCGGTGGGTGAACGATCTGGGCCAGCCGGGCGCCGCGTCCGGTGAAGGTGGTCCGCAGCGATTCGTGCCGGGCGGCGAGCCGGGTCAACGCGGCGTCCAGCGCGTCAGCGTCCAGGTCACCGGTCAGTCGGCACAGTAGCGGACAGCTCAACGCACCGAAGTCGGCGCGGTAGTGTTTGATCATCCAGAGTAGACGCTGGGACACCGATGCTGGCGTTTGTCGTGTGTTCACGAAAGCGACGATAGCGTCAGTGGATTGGCATCAGCCGGCCCGATCGGTACGTTGTGTCGTATGAGCTTTGTTGTGCCGACCCAGGTCGACACCACACTCAACTGGGACTACGAAGCCACGGATCCTCGGCTGATGGCCCTCTACGAGCGGGCCAAGTCGGCCCAGTGGAAGGTGTCCGACGTCGACTGGACGGTGGACGTGCCGTTCGGTGAACCGCTGCCTGACGACTCCGCGTTCGCGATGGCCGCGTTCGCGGACTCGCCGCTCGCGGCACGCGGCCGGCCCGCCTGGGACGACTTCCGCTGGGAGTTCCAGTCCTGGATGGTCAGCCAGTTCCTCCACGGTGAGCAGGCGGCCTTGGTGGTCGCCGCCCGCCTGGTGGCGGCGGTACCCGACCTCGACAGCAAGTTCTGCGCGGCCACCCAGGTCGTGGACGAGGCACGTCACGTGGAGGTCTTCGCGCGGTATCTGCGAGAGAAGATTCCCGAGCCGTACGAGGTATCGCCGCCGTTGCGGGAGTTGCTCACCGACATTCTCTCGGACCCGCGGTGGGACGTGACCGCACTCGGCATGCAGATCATGGTCGAGGCGATCGCGATGGCCTCGTTCCGACTGTCCAACAGCAGCTTCCACGATCCGCTGATCAAGAACCTGACCCGACTGGTCGCCCGGGACGAGGCTCGGCACGTCACCTTCGGCGTGCTCTCACTGCGCGGCCTCTACGACCAGTTGACCACGGCGGAGCGGGCCGAACGGGAGGAGCTGGTCCTCGACGCGGCATCGCTGATCCGCCAGCGCTTTCTGCTCGGCGACATCTGGCAACGCTTGGAGGTCGACCGGGCCGAGGGAGTCTCGTTCGCCGCCTCACACGACCTCATGATCATGTATCGGCAGGCGGTGTTCTCGCGGGTCGCGGCCGCGCTCGGCCAGATCGGACTGATGACCCACCGGGTCCGCGTGGGCCTGGACAAGCTGGGGCTGCTGCGGTTCGCCGGTGAGCGGCTACGCGTACGAGAGGGGCGTTGAGATGGCCGGACGGCCGCGGCTCGACCTGGACGCCGTGGTCCGCCTCGGCGAACTCGGTGACCAGATCACCCCGTTCGCCCTGCGGGCCGCCTGTGACCTCCGCGTCGCCGACCTGCTCGCGGACGGTCCACGGACGGTGACCGATCTGGCGGAGGCCGCCGGGGCTGATCGGGGCGCCCTGCTGCGGCTGCTGCGGGCACTAGCGGCCCGGGGGGTCTTCGCCGAGGTGGGCGAGGCGGAGTTTGCTCTCACTCCGTTGGCCGAGCCGCTCCGCGGGGATCACCCGATGTCGCTGCGGGACAGCTTCACGGTGCTCGACTCTGACGTGCGCTCCTGGGCCCAGATAGGACACACCCTCCGGACCGGCAGGCCGGCCTTCGACCGGGTGCACGGCCGAAGCTACTGGGACCATCTGGCGGCGAACCCAGCAGAGAGTGCCCGAGTCGACGACTGGATGCGGAGCATCAACCGGCTGCACCTGCGGACGCTGCTCGGCGCCTACCCGTGGCGGCGCTTCGGCACGCTGGTCGACGTCGGCGGTGGCACCGGCGGCTTCCTGGCGGGGCTGCTGGCCCGGTTCCCGGCGGTCCGCGGCGTGCTGTTCGACCTTCCGCACGTTGTGGCAGGTGCCCCGGCGGTGCTCACGGGTGCCGGGGTCGCCGATCGCTGCGACGTGGTGTCCGGCAGCGCCTTCGACGCGGTACCGGCCGGCCGCGACGGGTACCTACTCAAGACGGTGCTGCCCGGATTCGACGACGACGACGCGGTCCGGATCCTCGGCGTCATCCGCGCCGCGATGCGACCCGACTCCCGGTTGGTGCTCTTGGAAGCGGTGCTGCCGCCCGGGAATACCTTCGACGTGGCGAAGCTGTTCGACGTCCACGCGATGGTGCTCACCGGCGGGGCGCACCGCAGCAGTGCGCAGACCGGCGCGCTGCTGGAGCGGGTCGGGCTACGGCTGGGTCAGGTCATCGCGACACCCACGCTGACTGTGCTGGAGGCGCTGCCGGCCACCGAATGAGGCCGTCGGTAGCGCGCGCCGGGGGCCGACGAGGGGTGGCTCACCCGTCGCCGATTCGCAGCGGCACCGAGGCGTACGCCCGGAAGGGCGTGTTCGGCTCCCGGACCGTGGGGCCGTCGGGCTCCAGCACCGCGAGTCGGGCCAGCCGGTCGAAGACCACCGCACCCTCCATCCGGGCCAGGAAGGCGCCAAGGCACAGATGGGCACCGCCACCGAAGGCAACGTGCGGGTTGTCCTGCCGGCCCACGTCGAGGCGGTCAGGCCGGGCGAACCGTCGCTCGTCATGATTGGCCGAGCCGATCATCAGCACCAGGACCCGGCCTCTGCGGATGGTCCGGCCTCCGATCTCGATCGGTTCGCGGACGTAGCGAGCGGTGCCCTGGATCGGCGCGTCCCAGCGGAGGAATTCGTCGACGGCGGTCGTCACCAGCGAGGGGTCAGCACGCAGCCGGGCGAGCTGGTCGGGGTGGGCCAGCAGCGCCGCGGTTCCGGTGGTGATCATATGTACGGTCGTCTCGAAGCCGGCGAAGAACGAGAAGACGGTGTTGTCCACGATCTCGTCGGCGCTGAGATTGTCCCCTGACTCCTCGGCGTCCAGCAGTCGGGAGAGCAGGTCGTCGCCCGGGCGTGACCGGCGTTGTTCCAGGAGGGCACCGAGGTGTTCACGCAGCCAGCTGACGGCCTCGTCGGCTTCGATCCGGGCTTGTTCTGGGACGACCGCGGTGAACGCCCGGCCAATGTTCGTCGCGTGGTGGCGCACGTCCTCGGCGGACTCCGGTGGGATCCCCATCAGCCGGCAGATAACCCGTACCGGTAGCGGATAGGCCAGCTCGGGAACCAGGTCCATCCGACCGGCCGCCAGGGTCGGTGCGAGTAGTTCGTCGACCAGATCCTCGATGTGGGAGCGCAACCGCCGGACCACCGCAGGGGTGAACGCTCCGCTCAGCAGCCGGCGTAGCCGGATGTGGTCCGGCGGATCGCGGTAGAGCATGACCCGCTGGAAGAATGCGCTCGCCGGGCCGTCGCCGACGGAGATTTCGTGGTAGCCCGACGGGAACTCGCTGCCGAGGCGGGGGTCGTGTTGCAGGCTGGTGACGTCGGCGAATCGGGTGACCCCCCAACTGCCCGGTCCGAGCCGGCACAGCGGACCGGCGGCACGCAGGCGGGCGTACTCCGGGTAGGGGTCCTCGACGACGTTCGGGTCCAAGGCGTCGAAGCGTGGTGCCAGGGCCGATGTGGTCATGGTGTCTAGTGTGTGTTGTGTCTACTGTTCTGGGCAAGCCCGACGGCCCGTGACACTACACCAGGGTGGACGCCGGGACACTGACGGTGTGACGCCAACGCCGGCACGCGTGCCGGGCACCTGGCCGAGCCCAGGTGCCCGGGTCTCGAATCCAGTTATGATCAACGGGATTGGCCGTGGCTCCGGCCCGGCGAACCGGCATTTGTCGCTTCGGTCGAAATCTAGTCTCTCTCGTTGTGGAACCGAATCTGCGCCCAGATTCGGTTACCATGTGTCTCGGCAGTGGTGACAATGAGTTTGTCAGGCAGTGGTCTGTGGCTTCGGGACTCCCGCTGTTTCCTCTGGTTCGGCCCAGTTCGACGCAAGAGGGAGGGGTGGCGATAACGTTGTCTTTGGTTTGCGGGCCGGTTAACCGTGGGTCCGGGTGGCTACGTGGCGCAGTGGTTGGCCGGGTACGAATGACTGCTTTCAATTGGTCCGGTCGTGGCCGGATCGTCGCGCAGGGCCCGGTCGCGACCGACGACGACCGGGGGTTGCGGGTGCTGGCCCGCATGGCCTGGTGGCGGGCAACCACGCCCCGTCGTTCGACAGCCACGCCCCGATGTCACCGGGGCCATGCCGCTGGCCGGCCGGGGTCAACCTCGGTGTCGTCCGGCCAGCGAAACAGAGCAGTCGCCGACGATGCGGTCGTCCGCAACGACCAGGTGTATCCGGCGGCGACGGGCCACCGGCCGCAGGTGCGTCCGCAACATGCGTCCGATCTGCTCGGACGCCATCAGTCGCCCGGTGTGGTGCCGTTCCAGTATTGTCCGTTCGGCGCCGTACCGCACGACCACGGCGGCCCCGCCCTCGGTCGCCGTCGCGGCTACTTGGACCAGGGAGGCGAAGCCGTCCTCGTCGACCGTGGTCACCTCGGTCAGGTCGAGCTCGACCCGCTCCAGCCGTGGTTCGACGTGGCCGAGCATGTAGTCCGCGACCCGGGTTACGTAGCCAGCGGTTCTTAGGGTGCAGCTACCGCTGACCGAAATCGCGACGTCGGTGGTGCCTACTCTTCGGGCCTTGACCATCGGCAACATAATTCCCCCTCCTGTTGGTGCTCAACCCTAGAGCGGACGAACACGGTGTGGGAATATCCGATCGGCTCAATCTATTGAGTATTCACGTTGGATCTGATCGATGCCGCGGGGTGATCTTGAAAGGAATGGCACGACACGGGCGGAGCGGGTTCGTACCTTGGTAATTTCGAGATCGAAACCGGAAGAGGTGGGGGTAGCAACGTGTCATCTCAGACATGACGGCGGGCCGCCACATGTGGAGCCACACCTACCGGGTGTCGGGTGTCGGGTGCGGTACCGTCGCGATGGCCGGACCCTCTTCCGCGTTCGGCACGGTGAACCACCTGAAGCGACACTCCGCAGGTTCGAGTGCTCGCCTGGTGCACTTCCAGTGATTGGTCGCCGGCCCGGAAGCCGGTCTAGTCCGCCGTGTCGCCGTGTCGCGCGTCGAAGGCGGTCACCAGTCGTCGAGGCGCGCGCAGCCGCCACGCCTCGGTGAGTAGTTCGCCGAGTTGGACCGGGTCGACCCGGTCCAATCGCGCGCTCGTCCAGCCCTGCCGCCCCCAGTGGTTGTCGGGCGCGGAGAAGGTCGCCGGGTCCTCGGCCAGCAGCTCTGCCTGATCCTGCGGGCTCAGCCGCAGCATGACCGTGCCGGCCCCGGCGGGGAAGGACGCGAAGATCTTGTTGCGTACCCGTAGGTCGGCGTTGTCGAAGTGGGCGCTTGCGTGCGCCTCCGGGAGGGTCAGGGCTCGCTGCCGTACGTCGTCTTCGCTAATCATTGTCTTCCTCGGGTCGCCGGGGTGACAGTTCGCTTCGGTTCACTGGTCCCTCAGGCGACCAGGGCATCACGCAACTCGGCCAGGGGAACGTCGGTGGTCGCGACGGTGGCCCGGATCAACGCGACATAGCTCCGGACGAAGGCGTCCGCCCATCCCGGGTCGAACTCCGCCCGGGAGCAGAGCAGCAACACCGAGAGCACGTCACCCTGCGGTACGACGACGAACTCCAGTGCGAAGCGCCGCCGCTCCAGCTGGGCCGCCATGTCGTCAAGCTCCTCGCCGGCCATGTCGGCCCGGGGCAGCAGACTTCCCAGCAGCTGGAACAGCACGTCGTCGGTACGGCCGGTCCCGCCGACGACGGTGTCCGGGGGAAGGAGTTGGTGCGGCAGATCCTGATGGCGCATAGCTTCCATCACGGTGGTGCGGGTCTGGGCGATCAGCTGTCCGAGGGTGGTGTCTGCGCCGAGTCGCTCGCGCAGCAGCACCATGCTGGCGAAGAAGCCCACCGTCTCGCGGACCTCGGGCCGGCTCCGGTTCGCGAACAGCGAGGCGACGGTGAGGTCGGACGCTCCGGTCTCCTGGTGCAGCAGGGCGTAGAACACCGCCAGGGTGACCGGGAACAGCGTGGTGCGTTGCCGGCGTGCGAGCTGTCGGAGACCAGCCGTGGTGTCCGCGTCGACATAGTGCTCGATGGAAATCCATGGTGGTTCACCCTCGGGCACCGGTCGCCACCGTCGGGCTGGCAGCTCCACCAGCCGGGCGCCGGTGAGCTTTTCCTGCCAGTATCCGGTGAGCCGGTCCAGGTTCTCTCCGGAGAGCTGCTCGTGTTGCCAGTTGGCCCACTGCGCGTACTGCCACTGCGGGTCGGGCAGGTCGATCACCTCGCCGACCTCGCGTGCGTACAGGGCCCGTAGGTCTCGTGCGAGTAGCGCGTTGGAATAGTCGTCCGAGCAGTAGTGATGCAGGGTTAGCAGCGCCAGGTGATGCTCGGGTGTAATCCGCAGCACGAGCGGGCGCAGCGGCCACACCGACGCCTCGACCGGGGCGGCGACCTCGGCGGCGATCACCCGCTTCGCGGCCGCCGCGGCGTCCGGTTCGCCGGAGACATCGGTCAGCGGCACCACCAGTGACCGTGGCTCGTGGACGAGCTGGCGCAGCCGACGCCCCCGCGGGTAGGTGGTCCGCAGCGCCTCGTGTCGCGCCGACAGCGCGACGACCGCACGGGTCATGGCGTCGTGGTCGTACGGGCCGTGTAGGTGCCACAGGACTTGCTCGTTGAGAGCGCTCTCCTGACCCCGATAGTGATCCATGAGAGCCAGGAGGCGTTGACCGACGGAAGCGGGTTCCTCGCGCACAGGGCGAGCCTATAGCGGGACCCGACGGGTGTCGACATTCTCCCTCGAGCGTGTTGCGTGTGACCGTATGTTGGGTCTTGCTGTTCGGGTGTGACTCGCGGATAGTCTTCTCATGCGAGCCAACACCGCGCGCCCCCATCTGTCCGCGGCGTTCCTGGCGACCGAGGACGACCCGTATCCGGCCTACGCCGAACTGCGTGCGCGCGGGCCCCTGACCCGTGCGGAGCTCGGCCAGTGGCTGGTCACCGGCCACGGTGCGGTGTCGGCCCTGCTGCGTGACGGTCGGCTGGAGAGCCGGATGCCGGCGGAGTACACCCGGCTGACCCTGGGCGACAGCCCGGGCGTCGACTTTCTCGACCGGATCGTGCTCACCCGGACCCCGCCGGAGCACACCCGGCTCCGCCGGTTTATCGGTCGGGCCCTGGGCACACCGGTGGTGCGTCGGCTACACGACCGTATCGCCGCTGCGACTGATGCGTTGCTTGAGCCCGCCCTCGACCGGGGACGGCTCGATGTGGTGACCGAGTTGGCGGTGCCATTGCCGGTCGGTGTGGTGTGTGACCTGATCGGCATCCCGACCGGCGACCGTCCCGCGGTGCTGACCCGGGTCACCGCCCTGGCAAAGGTGTTCGACGCGGCCAACCTCAGCCCGGCGGATCTGGCCGACATCAACACCGCGCTGCCCTGGCTACACGACTACTTCGGGGATCTGCTCGCCATCCGCCGTGCCAGCCCGGGCGGCCCTACCCTGGCCGAGATGTACTGGGAGGAGTCCGCGTCGGACCGGCCGGCGGTGGCCGACTTCGTGGACAACATGCTCTTTCTGTTCCACGCCGGCTTCGAGACCACCATGGGCTTGGTGTCCAACGGTGTCGCCGCCCTGCTCAACCACCCGGAGCAACTTGGTCGGCTGCGGGCCGACCCCGCGCTGGTGCCCTCGGCCGTGGAGGAGTTTCTGCGGTACGACGCGCCGATCCAGAACGTCATCCGGGTGGCTCGCAAGCCGGTCGAGGTGGCGGGGCAGAAGATCCGCGCCGGCCGGCCGGTGCTGCTGCTGCTCGGTGCTGCCAACCGGGACGAGGAGGTCTTCGCCGACGCGGAGCGGCTGGACGTCGGTCGCGATCCCAACCCGCACCTCGGGTTCGGCGGCGGGCTGCACCACTGCGTCGGCACCGCCCTGGCTCGGCTGATGGCGGTGGTCGTCTTCGAGCGTCTGGTCGGCCGGGTCGCCGTGCTCGGGCCCGCCGCGCCGGCGGTTCGGCGCCGGCACGCCAGCCTCCGGTCGTACGACCAGCTGCCTCTCGCGGTGGCGGCACGCTGATGCCGCATTCACCGGGATCGTGCGGCATCCCGGCTAGGATGTGGTGTCGCTTGTTGTATGTGGCCGGCGGGAGCCAGTCTGAGACGGTGCGCCGCCAGGGGTATCGGCCGGACGGCCCGAAGACCTGACAGCGGTGATTTGTTTCTTGCGTCGTGTCGGAGCGGCCACGACGGACGCATAGAGTAGTTTCGTCCTGCGTCAATCCGTAGTACCGAGTCCGAGGAGAGTCCCATGGCCGATGCCTCCGTCGCGCCCACCGTCGCCCCGTACCTCGCCTACGAAAACCCGGCGGAGGCCATCGAGTGGCTGACCGGCACGTTCGGTTTCACCAAGCTGGCCGTCTTCGACGACGGTCAGGGCAACGTCTACCACGCTGAGCTCCAGGTCGGCGAGCACAGTCTGGTTATGATCAATGGCGCCAACTCGACCCTGCGTATCGGCGAGCCGTTGGCGCTCGGCGCCGCGTCGGCTGGCACCTTCGTCCGTCGGGAGACCGACACGGAGGTGAACGAACTTCATCGTAAGGCGGTGGCCGCCGGCGCGGAGATCCTGCTCGAACCGGAGGCGAAGCCGCACGACTCGTACGAGTTCACCTGCCGTGACCCGCAGGGGCACGTGTGGACCTTCGCGACCTACCGGACCAGCCTCGGCTGACGTCCACTCGTCCCGACTGCGGTCTCGGTCCCACCAGAGCGGGACCGAGACCGTGCGGGGTTCCGGGACGGATTCAACGGCGGGGTAGCAGGAAGCTGCCCACCAGCGCCAGCACGAAGCTGATCACGCTGTACCAGAGCGTGCCCACCATGGCCCGTTGGAAGCCGATCTGGCTCGCCTCGACCGACCGCTGCTCGATCACCGCGGTGGTACCGCTGCCCGCGGCCAGCCCAGCGCTGTCGCAGCCCGCTGGCGGCAGGGTCGGGTCGGCCCCGCCGAGCTGGCTTTCGAGGCAGTCGCGGAAACGGTCACTGATCTCTACCGCCTGCGTGTCGGCGACGCCCACGGCCACCAGATCTGCGCGGAGCTCCGGCACAACGGTGGCGGTGGCGTGGGGCGTTTGCGCGGCCAGCAGGCTGAAGAACAGCGTGCCGCAGGCGGCGATGCCGAGCGTCACGCCGATCTGGTAGTTGGCGTTGACCACTCCGGAGGCGGATCCGGCCTGGTTGCCCGGGACGTCGGCGAGCGAGTAGCCCATCAGCGGCGGGAACGTCATACCCATGCCGGCGCCACCGATGAACATCGGCACCAGTAGCTGCCAGATGCTCACCTGCGGGGTGCTGTCGATCACCCACATGAACCAGAACATGCTTGCGATCAGCAGCACCAAGCCGAGCTGAAGGCCCGTCCGGCCGATTCTGGGCGTGATCGCCCGGGCGGACAGCCAGCCGAGCAACGGCACGGCGATGTCCCAGGGTAGGCCGGACAGACCGGCCCGGAGGATGCTGTATCCCACCCCGATCTGTAGGTAGATCGTGATGACCAGGAAGAACGACATCACCGCGCCCTGGAAGAGGAAGACCACCACCAGACCCGCGTTGAACGAGCGGTGTCGGAACAGCGACATCGGTACCAGCGGTGAGTCGGTACGGGTTCGCTGGTGCTGGACGAACACCGCGAAGACCAGCAGGCCGCTGACCATGCTGACGTACGTCCACACCGGCCAGTCCTGCTCTCGGCCCTGCACCAGCGGGTAGACGAGCAGCAGCACCGCCAGCGTGATCAGAACGGCTCCGACCAGGTCGAGCCGTTCCCGGCGATTGGCTTCCGACTCCGGCAGCAGCACCCGCGCGGCGATGAACGCGGCGATCCCGATCGGCACGTTGACCAAGAAGATCGCCCGCCAGCCGAGCCCGGCGATGTCGGCGGTGGTCAGCAACGCGCCGACCAACGGGCCGCCCACCGTGCCGAAGGCGAGCGCCGCGCTCATCGCGGCGAATGCCCGGCCGCGCTCCTTGGGCGCGTAGAGGAGCTGGATGAGGGTGTAGACCTGAGGCACCATGATCGCGCCCATCGCGCCCTGCACGAACCGTAGGACGATCAGTTGTTCGGGGGTCTGGGCGAGGCCGGCCAGCAGTGAGGTGAGGGTGAACCCGGCGACGCCGATGAGGAACATCCGACGGACGCCGACGATGTCGCCGAGTCGACCGGAAATGATCAGCATTGAGGCGAATGCGAGGGCGTAGCCGGCCACCAGCCACTGCATCGTGGCGGCCGTCGCGTCGATGCCGTCGCGGATCGACGGCAGCGCGATGTTGACGATGGTGATGTCGAGCAGGTCCAGCACGAATCCGGTGAGCACCACGACGAGCGCGAGGGTGCGCTTACGTCCGGTGATCGGGGGGGCGAACTCGTCGGGCGGTGCCGGCGCGGGCGCGGGCGCCTGCACCGTGCCGGTCTCGGCACTGGATGGCGTTCGGGTGTCGTCGGACATCAGATCCCTCTCTCGGAATGCGAGACGGAGAAGCGTGCGGCGTCACCGGGGCCGGCGATCGGGGCCCACCAGGCCACGCAGGTGCCCTCCGCCGGGAGTCCGGTCGCCATGGTGGTGCCACCCTTCCGTCGGCCCCGACCGGCCGCCCACGTCGCCGCTCACACCAGTGGCGTGTGTGACGCTTATAGTAAGTAGGTTGTTCTTTCTACTCTACGTGCCTGGACTCGGTTCTGCGCCACTGTTACTTTGACGTCGGCACACTCGTGCGGGAGCAAAGCAACAGCTCCGTCGGACATGGGAGACCCAGATTGGGCGTTGAGGCCGAACACACCCCACCCTTCAGCCGTGACAGCATGCGTCAGGACATCGCGGCGCTTCTCGGTGAACCGCCCGACGCCATCGCCGACGGCGCCGATCTTCTCCACCTCGGCCTCGACTCGATCGGTGTGATGAGACTGGTCGGGCAGTGGCACCAGCGTGGTGTGTCGGTGGGTTTCGCGGAACTGATCGAGGGCCGCACGCTCGACGACTGGTGGCAGATCATCGCTGAGCGTGCTCCCGACATCAGCGGATCGGAGGCGGACAGCATCGCCGTCGTCGACGGCGATGCTCCGTTCGACCTGGCGCCGATGCAACACGCGTACTGGGTCGGTCGGGGTGACGGGCAGGCCCTCGGCGGCGTCGGCGCGCACTTCTACAACGAGTTCGACGGTCGTGACGTGGACCCGACCCGATTGCGGGACGCCGTGCGCGCGTTGGTGCGCCGGCATGACATGCTGCGTGCCCGGTTCGACGATGACGGACAGCAACAGATCCTCGACGAGAGCCTCTGGACCGGCCTCACCGTGCACGACCTACGCGGGTATGACGCCGATTCCGCCGAACGGTACCTGTGCGGTCTGCGGGACCGGATGTCCCACCGGCGGCTCGACGTCGCCCGTGGTGAGGTCTTCGACGTCCAACTCTCCCTGCTGGCCGACGGCGCCACCCGCTGCCATGTGCACATCGAGATGCTGGTGGCCGACGCACACAGCTTCCGGGTCCTGATGTCCGACCTGGCCCGGCTCTACCGGGACCCCGAAGCGGCCCTGCCCGCGGTCGGAATCACCTACCCTGAGTACCTGGCGACCCTGCACCAACGCCGCCGCGCCGAACGGGAGCGCGACCGGGAATACTGGGGCTCCCGGCTCCCCGAGCTGCCCGGACCGCCCGAGCTGCCGCTGGCCGTCGACCCGCGGCAGGTCAACGGCCAGCGCGTCGTCCGACACCACCACTGGGTAGAGCCGGCGCTGGTCGAGCAGCTCAGCCGGCGGGCCCGTTCGTACGGGCTGACCCTGCCGGTGCTCTTCCTGGCCGCGTTCGGCCACGTGCTGGGCCGGTGGAGCGCCACCGAGCGCTTCCTGCTCAACCTACCGCTCTACGACCGTCAGCCGGTGCATCCGGACGTCGCGCACCTGGTCGGTGACTTCACCAACCTGCTGTTGCTGGAGGTGGACACCGCGGCGGGGGACTCGTTCGTGGGCTTCGCCCGAGGGGTGCAGGACCGGATGCGCGCCGACGCGGCACACCCCGGCTACACCGGGGTGGACGTGCTGCGCGACCTTAACCGTCGGCGCGGCGAAGAACCGGTCGGCGCCCCGGTCGTCTTCACCAGCGCGCTCAGTCTCGGCGAACTCTTCGAAGGCCAGGTCCGGGAGAGCTTCGGCACCCCGGGGTGGACAATGTCGCAGACCCCGCAGGTCTGGCTCGACGTACAGGTCACCGAACGGGAGCACGGCCTGTATCTGAACTGGGACGTGGTGGACGGGCTCTTCCCGCGCGGCCTGGTCGGCCACATGTTCCAGGCGTACCTTACGATGCTCGGCTGGCTGTGCGACGACGCGGACTGGACCGGAGAACCCCCGGAACTGCTGCCCGCGCAGACCCGCGAGGTACGCGCGACGGTCAACGACACCACCCGCGCGGTACGCCGTCGGCGGCTGCACGAGGACGTCTTCTCCCGGGCCGCCGCGGAGCCGGACCGGCCCGCGTTGCTCTGGGGCACCGACGGGCTGCTCACCTACGGCGAGCTCGCCGAATGGTCCGACCGGGTCGCCGGCGCCCTCGTCACTCACGGTGTACGCCGCGGCGACTCGGTGGCGGTCACCGTCGAGAAGGGTCCACGACAGGTCGTGGCGGTGCTGGCGGTCCTACGCGCCGGCGGGGTGTACGTGCCGGTCGGCGTCGACCAGCCCACCGCACGACGCAACCGGATCCACACGGTTGCCGGGGTGCGCCATGTGGTGGCGGCCGTGCCTCCGCCCGGACTGCCGGCCGACATCCGCGTCGTCGACGTCGACGACCGGTCGACCCCGCCGGTCGCACCCGTGACGGGCCGCGAGGACGACCTGGCCTACCTGCTGTTCACCTCCGGCTCGACCGGCGAGCCGAAGGGCGTGCAGGTGACACACCGGGCGGCCGTCAACACCATCGATGACATCAATCAGCGATTCCAGGTCGGTGCCGTGGACCGGGTGCTCGCCGTCTCCTCGCTCGACTTTGACCTGTCGGTCTACGACATCTTCGCCCTGCTGTCCGTCGGCGGGGCGGTGGTCTGTGTCGGCGAGGAGGACCGACGCGACGCGCAGCACTGGCGGGAGCTGGTACTGCGGCACGGGGTCACCGTCTGGCAATCCGTTCCCGCGTTGCTCGACATGTTGCTGTCCGCCGCGGCCCCGGGGGACCAGACCCGCCTCCCGCTGCGGCTGGCGCTGCTCGGCGGCGACTGGGTCGGTCTCGACCTCGCGGGCCGGCTGACCACGCAGGCCCCGGCGGCCACCCTGGTGGTGCTCGGCGGCACCACGGAGACCGCCATCCACTCCACCGTCCAGGTGGTACCGGTACCGATACCACCGACCTGGCGGTCGGTGCCGTACGGACTGCCGCTCGCCAACCAGCACCTGCGGGTGGCCGACCGGGCCGGCCGAGACCGGCCCGACTGGGTCACCGGCGAGCTGTGGATCGGCGGACGGTCGGTGGCCCACGGCTACCGGGGTGACCCGGAACGCACCGCACGCGCGTTCGTCGAACTCGACGGGGTGCGCTGGTACCGGACCGGCGACCTGGCCCGATACCACCCCGACGGCACGGTGGAGTTCCTCGGCCGCGCTGACGCCCAGGTAAAAATTCGCGGGCACCGAATCGAACTCGGTGAGATCGAGGTGGCGCTGGAGCGGCACCCGGCCGTGCGCCGGGCGGTCGTGGTGGCCCTCGGCACGCCACGGCGGCTGGCCGCCGCCGTCACCGCCGACGTCGACCCGCCTGACCTGCGGGACTTCCTGGCCAGCCAGGTGCCCGCGTACATGGTGCCCGAACAGGTGGTGCCGACGGGTCAACTGCCGCTGTCGGCCAACGCCAAGATCGACCGGCGGGCGGTTGCTCGGATCATCGAGGCCGCTCGGGCTGAGCCGGAGCCGCTTGAGGAACCGGTCGGCGACATCGAGCGCGACGTCGCCCGGATCTGGGCCGAGTTGCTCGGCGTGCCCGCGGTCGGTCGCCGGCAGACCTTCTTCGCCGCCGGCGGGGACAGTCTCGTCGCCATCCGGTCGATGTCGCTGCTCGCCACGGCAGGTCTGGTCGGCGCCAACCTACGGCAGCTGTTCGCCACACCGGCGTTGTGCGACTTCGCGGCCACCCTCCGTCGAGGTCGGCCCGACCGCCCCGCCCCGGCGGCGGTGCGCCCGGACCCGGCGCACCGACATGAGCCGTTCCCACCGACCGACGTGCAGCGGGCGTACTGGCTGGGACGCAGCAGCGACTTCGCCCTTGGTGGGGTCGGCTCGCACTGGTACTGGGAGTTCGACGGCGCGGATGTCGACCTCGACCGACTGGAGAGAGCCGTCAACCTCCTTGTGCGGCGGCACGACATGCTTCGCGCGATCTTCGACGAGAACGGCGACCAGCGGGTACTGCCGGAGGTCGGCTGGTTCCGCATCGACGTCCGCGACGGTGGCGACGAGGCGCTGAGTGGCCTGCGGGCGGAGTTGGCCCACCGGGTTCCCGATCCGGGGCGTTGGCCGCTGCTGAAAATCGGTGGGGTGCGGTACGGCGACGGGCGAGTTCGTCTCGGCTTCAGTTTCGACTACATCGTGCTCGACGCGCTCAGCATCGTGATCTTTTTCGATGAGTTGACGACGCTCTACCGCGACCTGGCAGTCGAGCTGCGCCCGGTCGGGGTGGGCTTCCGCGACTACGTCCTGGCCGCCCCCGCTGCGGAGGCCGTGGCCGCCGACCAACGGTACTGGCTGGACCGTCTCGACGGCCTGCCGCCGGCCCCACCGCTGCCACTGGCCGTGGACCCGGACACTGTGGTCGCACCGCGTTTCCGCCGCCGGGAGGACCGCCTCGACCCGCAGCAGTGGCGGCGGCTGACCGAGCGGGCCCGCCGCCACGGGGTGACTCCCGCCAGCGTCCTCGCGGCGGCGTACGCGGAGGTGCTGTCGGCCTGGAGCGGCCGCACCGAGTTGACGGTCAACTTCACCCTGTTCAACCGGCGAGACGTGCACCCCGACGTCGGTCACATCCTCGGCGACTTCACCTCGCTGCTACTGGTCGGATACCGCGCCGGGGCGGGAGAGCGTTGGCTCGACGTGGTCCGGCGGATGCAGGAGCAGGTCTGGGAGGGCATGGCCCACGACACCGTCTCCGCGCTGTGGGTGCTGCGGGAGATGGCCCGCCGCGAGGGCGGCGCGGTGAGTATGCCGGTGGTGTTCACCAGCGCGCTCGGCGTGACCGGCGGAATGAGCGACATGTCGTTCCCCTTCGGCGAGTTGGTCTGGGGCATATCCCAGACCCCGCAGGTGTGGCTGGACAACCAGGTGATGGAGCGCGACGGTGGCCTCACCTACAACTGGGACTCGGTGGAGGAACTGTTTCCCGCGGGGCTGCTCGACGGAATGTTCGACGCGTACCGGAACCTGCTGCGCTGGCTGTCCACGGCGGACTGGGAGACCGCAGGACCGCCGCTGTTGCCGGTGGCCCAGCAGCGGGCCCGCGCCGAGGCCAACGACACGGCTGGGCCGATGCCGGACGGTCTGTTGCACACCGGCTTCTTCACCCGTGCTGCCGAGGCCCCCACGGCGGTCGCCGTGGTCGCCGCCGACGGAACAGAAGTCTCCTACGGAGACCTCGCCGGTCGGGCGCTATGCCTCGCCGGGGCGCTGCGGGAGCACGGCGTGCGGCCCGGTGACGCGGTCGCGGTTACCCTGCCGCGCGGTGTCGACCAGGTCGCCGCGGTGCTCGGCGTACTGGCTGCCGGCGCGTTGTACGTGCCGGTCGGCCTCGACCAGCCGGCCGACCGGCGGGACCGGATCTACGCCCGGGCCGATGCCCGGGTGGTGATCGCGGATGCCGACCCTGGTACCACCCACCCGGTGCTCGCGCCGGACACACCGGCCTCGCCACTGCCGGCGCCGGTCGCGATGGACTCCAACCGACTCGCATACGCCATCTTCACTTCGGGTTCGACCGGTGAGCCGAAGGGCGTCGAGATCACCCACCGGGCCGCCCTGAACACGGTCGACGACATCAACCAGCGGTACGACGTCGGCCCTGCAGACCGAGTTCTGGCCGTCTCCTCGCTCGACTTCGACCTGTCCGTCTACGACATCTTCGGGTTGCTCACCGCCGGCGGGGCGGTGGTCCTGGTGGCCGACGAGGACCGCCGGGAGGCCCGCAGCTGGGCTGTCCAGGGCCGCGAGGCCGGCGTCACCCTGTGGAACTCGGTGCCGGCTCTGCTGGACATGCTGCTGGTCGCGGCGGACGCCGACGGGCTGCCGCCTGGTCTGCGGCTGGTGTTGCTCTCCGGCGACTGGGTGGGGCTGGATCTGCCGGGCCGGCTGCGCCGGCACCAGCCCGAGGCGCGGTTCGTGGCCCTCGGTGGTGCCACCGAGGCGGCGATCTGGTCCAACGCCTGCGAGGTCGGCGAGGTGCCCGCGCACTGGCGTTCGGTGCCGTACGGGCGGCCGCTGCGTAACCAGCGCTACCGAGTGGTCGACCCGCGCGGTCGGGACTGCCCCGACTGGGTGTCCGGCGAACTGTGGATCGGCGGTGCCGGCGTGGCCCACGGCTACCGGGGCGACCCGGAGACCACCGCCCGGCAGTTCGTCAACACCGACGACGGCCGCTGGTATCGAACTGGAGACCTGGGCCGCTACTGGCCGGACGGAACCCTCGAGTTCCTCGGCCGGGTCGACTTCCAGGTGAAGATCCGCGGCCATCGGATCGAGCTGGGCGAGATCGAGGCGGCGGCCGAGGCGCACCCCGCTGTGGCCCGCGCCGTCGCCCTGACTGTCGGCGAGGGCAGACACCGCCGGCTGGCGCTGACCGTCGTCCCCTCCGCCGGTACCGCGGTCGACACCACCGCGCTGGTCGGGCTTCTGGCCCAGCGGGTCCCGTCCTACATGGTCCCGGAACAGGTGCATGAGGTACCCACCCTGCCGCTCACGGCCAACGGCAAGGTGGACCGGCGGGCGCTGACCGCACTCCTCGGCCCCGACGCGGTCGAGGAATGGGAGGAACCCCCGCGTGGTGACCGCGAAAAGCTGATCGCCGAGCTTTGGGTCGAGGTGCTCGACTGCGACCAGCTCGGCCGGCAGCAGAGCTTCTTCGCCCTCGGCGGTGACAGCCTGCTGGCGACCCGGCTGGTGGAGCTACTGCGGCAGCGGCACGGTGTGGAGCTGTCCCTGCGGGAGCTGTTCCTGGCGCCGACGGTGGCGCAACTGGCCGACGTCTTCGACGCCCACCGCGCAGCGGTGGAATCCGGTGACCTCGAGGAGGGCATCCTATGAGTCAGTCGTCCGCCGGTGACCTGCTCGCGGAGCTGGAGAGCGCGGGGGTCCGGGTGTGGTCCGAGGCCGGCCAGCTGAGGTTTCGGGCCCCCCGGGGTGTGCTGACCGTGGAGCGCCGCGACGCGCTGCGTGCGCGGCGGGACGAGCTCCTCGCGTACCTTGACACGGCGCCCGAGCCAGCCTCCCTGGTGCCTGACCCGGAGCATCGCCACGATCCGTTCCCGGTCACCGACGTCCAGGCCGCGTACCTGCTCGGTCGGGGGGAGACCTTCGCCTACGGCCGGGTGGCCTGCCACGGCTACGGCGAACTGAGCTATCCGGAGCTCGACCCGGAGCGGATGACCGTCGCCTGGCGCGCCCTGATCGACCGGCACGACATGCTGCGCGCGGTGGTCGAGGCCGACGGCGCCCAGCGGGTGCTGCCCGAGGTACCCCCCTTCGAGGTGCCGGTGATTGACCTGACGGGTCGGCCCCCGGCGGTGGCGGAGGCGGCACTGCATGCCGTCCGCGCCGAAATGGACCACCTCGTACACACCCCGGATCAGTGGCCGTTGTTCGCCGCCCGGATCACCACGGCCGACGACCGGGCTGTTCTGCACGTGTCGATCGACTTCCTGATCGCCGACTTCATCAGCGTCCAGGTCATTCTCGATGAGTTGCACCGGCTGTACCACCGTCCGAACGAGCCGCTGCCGCCTTTGGAGATCACCTTCCGGGACTACCAGCTGGCCGAACGGGCGGCTCGAAGCGGTCCGGGCCACGAACGGGACAAGCGGTGGTGGCTGGCCCGGGTCGACGACCTGCCCGCTGCACCGGAACTGCCCACGGTGGCCCGCCCCGCCGACAGCGACGGCCGGTTCCGTCGCTGGGAGACCCGGATACCGGCGGATGCCTGGGCGCTACTGCGCCAGCGCGCCGGTCGGCACGGGATCAGCCCGTCCGGGGCGGTGCTGGCCGCCTACGCCGACACGATCGCCGCATGGAGTCGCCGGTCCCGCTTCACCCTCGACCTCACCCTGCTCAACCGGATGCCGCTACACCCCCAGGTCAACGCCCTGGTCGGTGACTTCACGTCGGTAGATCTGTTGGCGGTCGACGCCGAACCGACCCGGCCGTTCCACGAGCGTGCCCGCGACCTACAGGCGCAGCTGTGGGAGGATCTGGACCACCGCAGCTTCAGTGGCATCGAGTTGTTGCGCGAGATCGCTCGTCGGCAGGGCCCGGAAGCGGCGCTGTTCCCGGTCGTGTTCACCAGCGCCATCGGCATCTCCGACGCCGGGTCGGCCGCCGGCGACGCCCCCTCGGGCGAGTTGGGCTACGGGATCAGCCAGACTCCGCAGGTCTGGATCGACTGCCAGAACATCGAGCGCGACGGCGGTCTGGTGTCCAACTGGGACGTCCGGGAGGAGGTCTTCCCACCCGGACTGGTTGCGGACATGTTCGCCGCGTACGAGCGGCTGCTGCACCGCCTCGCCATCGATGACGCGGCATGGACGGGCACCGGGTACCCCGAACCACCCCGCGCGCAGCTGGACCGTCGGGCCGAGGTTAACCGCACCACCGCGCCGCCGCCCGCTGGGATGTTGCACGACCGGGTGGTCCGGCAGGCGTTGCGTACTCCGGACCGGCCGGCGGTCGTGACCGGCGACGGTGCGCTGAGCTACGCCGAGCTGCTCGGCCGGGCGACCGGGGTGGCCGAGGCGTTGACCGCTGCTGGATGCCGCCGTCAGGAACTCGTCGGGATCGTCACCGACCGGGGCTGGGAGCAGGTCGTCGCGGTACTCGGCGCGTTGCTGGCCGGCTGTGTCTACGTCCCGGTGGACACCTCGCAGCCGGCCGCCCGACGGCGGACCATCCTCGAGGCTGCCGGGGTCCGCTGCGCCCTGGTCCAGTCCTGGGTCGAGCCGAGCGGCTGGGCCGACGGGATCCGGCTGCTCGCGGTCGACACGCTGCCGGCGGGTGAACCCGGCCCGGTGGACGGCTCCGGCGACCCGGAGGAGCTGGCCTACGTCATCCACACCTCCGGTTCCACCGGAACACCCAAGGGTGTCATGATCAACCATCGTGGCGCGCTCAACACCGTGCTCGATATCAACGCCCGCTTCGACGTCGGCCCGGACGATCGGGTGCTCGGCCTGTCCAACCTCGGCTTCGACCTGTCGGTGTACGACATCTTCGGCCCGTTGTCGGTCGGCGGTGCGGTGGTGCTGCCGGACTCCTCGCGGCGCGGGGACCCGTCGCACTGGTCGGAGCTGGTGGCGGCGCATACGGTGACCGTCTGGAACTCCGTCCCCGCCCAGCTCCAGATGCTGTACGACTACCTGGAGGCCGCACCGGCGGCCACGGCCCCCGATCTGCGACTGGCGATGCTCTCCGGCGACTGGATCCCGGTCGCCCTGCCCGACCAGATCCGGCAGCGGGTGCCGGGCCTGCGGGTGGTCAGCCTCGGCGGGGCGACGGAGGCGTCGATCTGGTCGATCTGGTACCCGATCGAGCAGGTCGAGCCGGCGTGGCGCAGCATCCCGTACGGCCGTCCGTTGACCAACCAGACCTTCCACGTGTTGGACTCCGCGTTGCGCCCCCGCCCCGATCTGGTCACCGGTGAGCTGTACATCGGCGGGGTCGGGCTGGCGTTGGGCTACCTCAACGACCCGGCCCGCTCCGCCGACCGGTTCGTTACCCACCCCGAGACTGGCGAGACGCTGTACCGAACCGGGGATCTGGGCCGCTACCTGCCCGACGGGACCATTGAGTTCCTTGGTCGGGAGGACCTGCAGATCAAGATCCGTGGCTACCGCATCGAGCTGGCCGAGATCGAGACCGCACTCGGGTCACATCCTGGCGTCGCCGGTGCGGCGGTGGTGGTGGACGGGGACAGCCCGCTGGAGCGGCGCCTCGCCGCGTTCGTCGAGCCGGCCAGCCGGTCGGTGACCACCGCCCGGGCTACCTCCGAGGCCGCCGCCGCGCAGCAACTCGGTGTGCAGGCGTGCGCCGACGCCGACGCTACGCTCGACGGCGTCGACCACGCGCGTTACCTGACGTACGCGCACCGGCTGGACGCGGTTGCCCTGCCCGCCATGCTTGACGCGTTCCGCGTGGCGGGTCTGTTCGTCGCCGGCCGGCGGCACACCCGAGCCGAACTCCTGCACACCGTCGGCGTCGCGCCGCGCCACCACCGGCTGGTCCGCCGGTGGCTGCGCGCCCTCACGGGCGCGGGTCTGCTCGACGTCGACACCGACGACCGGTACGGGTTGACCGAGACCGGAGTGGCGGCGGACACCGGCGCCGCATGGCGGGCCGTCGACAAGATCGCCACCGCCGAGGACGCGGAGCTGCTGGCGTACTTCCGCGCCAGCACCGGCCAGCTGCCCGCGTTGCTGCGGGGCGAGGATGACCCGCTGACGTTGTTGTTCCCGCAGGGCAAGGTAGACGTTTCCCAGGGTCTGTACGAACGGACCCTGTTCAACCGGTGGGCCAACGAGGCGGCCGCCTCGTTGGTTCGGCGTGTCGCCGAACAGCGAGTCGAACCGGGTGCCCTGCGGGTACTGGAGATCGGTGCCGGTGCGGGCGGTACCACCGCCGCGGTGCTCGCCGCGCTCGACGGCAACGCGGTCGACTACCTCGCCACCGACCTGTCCCCGTTCTTCGTCAACGAGTTGCGCACCCGCTTCGGTGAGCGCCCCGGCCTGCAACTGCAACCGCTCGATATCGACCAGGATCTGGTGGTGCAGGGGCTGGCCCCGAACTCCTTCGACGTGGTCGTCGCCGGCGACGTGTTGCACGCCAGCACCGACGTGGTGCGGGCGTTGGCGCGACTGCGTGCGGTCCTCGCTCCGCAGGGGTGGCTGGTGGCCTGCGAGATGACCCGGGACCACCACCAGATCATGACGTCGCTGGAGTTGTTGGTCCGGGTGGACGAGGCCACCGCGGATTTCACCGATCTGCGGCAGGGCACCGAGCAGGTCTTCCTGGGCCGGGAGACGTGGCTCGACGTGCTCGGTGCGGCCGGTGCCAGCCAGCCGCTGTGTCTGCCCGAGCCGAACGGCTTCATCGCCGAACTGGGAATGTGTGTGCTGGCGGCCCAGTTCAAGACCGATCGGGTTCGGATCGCACGCGAGGACGTCGCCACACACCTGGCCGAGCGGGTGCCGGAGTACATGGTTCCGGCGGTGGTGCAGATCGTCGACACGTTCCCGCTCAACGCCAACGGCAAGGTCGACCGGGCCGCGCTGCGGCGGCGCCTGCCTCGTCGAGAGTCGATGTCGACCACAGTGTCCAGCGCACCCGGCAGCGACCTGGAGCGCGGGCTGGCGGCGGTGTGGGCCGAGGCGCTGCGGGTGCCGCGGGTCGGCCGGGACGAGAACCTGTTCGAACTCGGGGGCGACTCCCTGGTCGCCGCGCAGATCACCGGCCGGGTCCTGAACGAGATCCCACAGGCCGCCGACCTCTTCTTCGACCAGGTGCTGCGTCAGGTACTGGAACAGCCAACCGTCGCTGCGCTCGCCGGGCACATTGAGGCTGCGTCGGCGGCTACCCCCGCGACCGACGGGGTGGGCGCCGGGGCGACGACCTCCGACGGGGGGCTGGCGACGCTGGACGACACCAATCCGGGTATCCCGTGGGTGCTGGTGCCGAGCTGCGACGGCAGCGTCAACGGGTACACCGCACTGGTGCCGCACCTCGCGGCCACCGGCCCGGTGTTCGGGCTGACCGCGGGTCCCCTCGACGACCTGCCCCGGGTCGCGGCCGAACAGGCCCGGTCGATCATCGGGGCCGGCTGCGCCGCGGTCCGGTTGGTTGGGCACGGCCTCGGCGCGACCCTCGCACTGGAGGTGGCCCGGGCGCTGACCGAGGCCGGCGAGCAGGTTGCGGAGCTGGTCCTGATCTCCCCGTGGCGTCCGGTGAGGCTGCCCGACGCCGCCGAGGCGCATCGGGCGGAGAACGGCGACGCAGCGATCGGCGAGGGGTTCGCCGCTCGGCTCACCGCGACCGTCGGCTACGAGCCGAACCTCTACGCCGGTGACATCACCGTGCTGCGGCCGACCGGTGCGGTGCCCTACTCCACCGACGAACTGGAGTTCTGGTCTGACCTGTGCCTCGGCGAGGTGCGGGAGCTCGACGTCGACGGCGATCACCGGGCGGTGCTGGGGGAGAAGGCCGTGGCAGCCATCGCGGCCGCCGATCCGGGGTCGGCCCGGTGACCGCCGTCGCCGTCCTCGGTGCTTCCGGCGCGGTCGGCCGAGCCGCCCTGGACCTGCTGCGGTCCTGGGATGTCGGCCCGCTACGGGCCGGCGCCCGGCGGCCGGTGGCGGTCGCCGGGGTCGAGAGCCTGGCCGTCGATGCTCGGGATCCGGCCGCCCTGGCCCGATTCTGCTTCGCTGCCCGGGTGGTGCTCAACTGCGCCGGCCCTGCGACTGACCTGACCGACACCGTCGCCCGGGCCGCCGTCGGTGCCGGGGCGGACTACGTCGATGCCGCCGGCGATGACACGCTGTACGACGCCGTGGCGCACGTGCTCACCACCGGTGACGGGACCCGGGTTGCGGTGGTGTCGGCGGGCATGATGCCCGGGCTGACCGGGCTGCTGCCCCGGCTCCTCGCCGCGCAACTGCCGCAGGGCGACCGGCTGGCCGGCTACATCGGCGGTCGGGATCGGTTCACCCGCACCGCGGCGATCGACTACGTCGCGGCGACCGGGAGCTTTGGCTGGCCGTCGGCGGCGTGGCGGGACGACCGGGTGGTGCCGGGCGCGCTGGCTCCGGTCGGCGACATCATCGTGCCGTTCTTCCCCGAACTGGTCACCGGCCAGCCGTATCTCAGTGCGGAGGCGGCCCGGGCCGCCTCCGCACTGGGGCTGCGGCAGCTCGACTGGTACTCGGTCTTCGCCGGGGACCGGGTGCTGGCGGCGCTGCGGACCGCACCGCGCCCGGGAAACGCCGGTCTCCGAAAAGCCGCCGACCTGCTCTGCCGGGCCGCCGAACTCGACGTGTTCGGGCACCGTCCCTACCAGAACGTGGTGGTCACGTTGGCCGGTCCCGATGGCGGTCGAACCGCCGCGGTCTGCGGCACTGGTGCCAGTGAACTCACCGGCACGATGGCGGCGCTGACGGCACGGGCGGTGCTCACCGGCGCGGTACCTCCGGGAATCCACCACGCCGCCGAGACGCTCGACCCGACCGACACCTTCGCCGAGCTGGCAACGGCGCCCGCGGTGTCGCTGGCGTCCGTGGTCGCGGAGGTCGTCGACGCCGCCTACGAGGAGGACGCGATATGAACCGCCCCACCCGCGTGGTCGTCTGCGGCACGCGGTTTGGTCAGGTCTATCTGGAATCGTTCCGTCAGGCCGATCCGGGTTTCCACCTCGCTGGTGTCCTCGCCAGCGGCAGCAACCGGTCCCGGGTCTGCGCCGAGCACTACGGAGTGCCGCTGTACACCGGAGTCGACCAGCTGCCGGACGACATCGACATCGCCTGCGTGGTGATCCGTGGAGGGCTGCTCGGCGGGCGGGGTTCCGAGCTGGCGATGGAGCTGATGGCGCGGGGCATCCACGTGCTCCAGGAGCACCCACTGCACCACGACGAGTTGGCCCGCAGCCTCCGGCAGGCCCGCAAGCACGCGGTGGTTTACCAACTCAACCCGTTCTACCGGCACATCACGCCGGTACGCCGCTTCCTGGGCGCGGCCCGCGAACTGCTGCGCCGACAGCCGGCCCGATACCTCGACGCGGCATGCGGCTTTCAGCTGGCGTACTCGCTGCTGGACCTGCTTGGCCAGGCCCTCGGTGGGGTGCGGCCCTGGCGGTTCACCGATCTGCCCCCGCTACCGGCGGCGGTGACCGGCGCGACCGGCCTGGACCTGCCGTTCCGTGGCCTCGACGGGGTGCTGGCCGGTGTGCCGATCACGCTCCGGGTGCAGAACCAGATGGATCCGGCCGACCCGGACAACTACGCGCACCTCATGCACCGGGTCACCATCGGCACCGAAGCCGGAAACCTGTCCCTGGTCGGTACCCACGGTCCGACGGTGTGGACGGCGCGTCCCGACTTCCCGCGGGAAGTCGCGGGGATCGGCGCCGACCCGCATTTCGCCGGGATGCGCGACACCAGCACCCCCAGCGCGATCGTATTCGGCCCGACCGAGGTGCCGCACTACGACACTGTCTTCGGCACGACCTGGCCGGAGGGCGTACGACGGGCACTACGGGTGCTACGGGACACCGTCGAGCGCGGTGAGGACCCGCTGCGGCAGGGCCAGTACCACCTCACCCTCTGCCAGCTCTGGCAGGAGCTGACGGTGATCCTGGGCCCGCCTGACCTGCTGACGGCGGACGCGCCCAGGATGCTCGGCGTCGATGACCTGAAGGCGCTCGCGGCCGCCGGCGACGCGGCGGTGAGTTGATGGGCGCTGTCGACGTGACTGCCCGGCGGTGGCTGCGCTGCTACCGGCCGCGCCCAACGGCGCGGATTCGGTTGGTCTGCTTCCCGCACGCCACCGGCAGCGCGCCGTTCTACCGTGCCTGGCCGGCGGAGCTTCCGGACGACATCGAGCTGCTCGCGGTGCAGTACCCGGGTCGGCTCGACCGGGTCGCCGAGCCTCCCGTGGTGTCCATGGGCGTCCTGGCCGACCTGGTCACCGCGGTGCTCGCACCCCGCCACGACCTGCCGCTCGCCCTGTTCGGCCACAGCATGGGCGCCGCCGTGGCCTACGAGGTCGCCCACCGGCTGGAGCGGCGACTGGAGCTGCCCCTGGCGCACCTGTTCGTCTCCGGCCGTCCCGCACCGCGCTACCACCGGCCGGGCAGCAAGCACCTCGGCCCGGACGACGTTCTCTGGGCAGAGCTGCGCCGGCTCGGCGGCACCGATCGGGAGGCCCTGGACAACCCGCAGCTGCGGTCGGCGCTGATGCCGACGCTACGGGCGGACTACCAGCTGATAGAGAGCTACCGTCCCGCCGAGGGAGTACTGCGGACGCCGATCTCCGCCCTGGTCGGCGACGCCGATCCCGAGGCTCCGGTCAACGAGGTGGCGGCCTGGGCGGACTACAGCCAGAGCGCCTTCGACCTCACCGTCTTCGACGGCAATCACTTCTATCTGGTGCCGCAGCGTGGCAAGGTGCTGGCCGGCATCAGCCGCAGCCTCCGTCAACCCTGACAGACAGGGCTACTGGCGGGGCCTGATCCCGGCCGACGTCACCACCTGCCGCGCTGGAACCGGTGTGTCGCCTGCTGTGGCGGTGCCACAGCAGACGGCGTTTCGGCTTGCCACTGGTGGTCCGGGGCACCCCACCGGCGGGCACCGGCACCGTGACCACCGTCGCGTCGTCGACCAGCGGGCGCAGCAGCGCGGGGATCCGGGGCAGCCACTCCTGCCGCGGATGTTCC
Source organism: Salinispora sp. H7-4 (assembly GCF_013416675.1). Lineage (NCBI taxonomy): Bacteria > Bacillati > Actinomycetota > Actinomycetes > Micromonosporales > Micromonosporaceae > Salinispora > Salinispora sp. H7-4. Next base: position 36,546 of record NZ_JABZED010000045.1, on the reverse strand, counting down.
AGATACACCACCGCGGTGGGCGTACCGGCTCGCAGTCCGAGTACGGTGGCCAACCGGCTGGGCGGCACCGCCAGCGCCCCGCAGAGCACAGCGTCCAGGTCCTCGGCGAAGACGGCGCGACCGCGGATCTTCAGGCTGTCACCCATCCGACCCAGGACGAACAGTTCCCCGCCCTGAACGAAGCCGGCGTCGCCGGTGCGAAGAGCGCCGCCGGCGAAGGTCGTCGCGCGGAATCCGGCGGCCCCCACATAGCCGTCGGCGACCCCCGTTCCATCGACCACGATCTCACCCGGTACGCCGTCGTCGGTCCGCTGCCCGTCGTCGTCGACGATCGTCACCCGGGAACCGGCCAATGGCACACCACACCCGATCACCGGCACCCCCTCCGGACCTGTGGACCGGCGCCAGCCGGTACGCAGCGGCACCCCGGTCACCGCCAGCGTCGCCTCGGCCAAGCCGTACGCCGGCAGGAGCGCGTTCCGCCGTAGACCCTGCGGGGCGAGCAACGCGGTGAACCGGTCCAGTACGTCGGGCAGGACCCGCTCGGCGCCCACGATCACTGCCCGCCAGCGGTGGAAGTCCATCCCGGCCAGCTGCTCGGGGCGTACCCGGCGGAGCACGTGGGCCAGTCCGAAGCCCGGCATCGCGGACAACCGGGCGCCGAGCCGGCCAAAGCATGCCAGGTACCGGGTGGGCTGCCGGACGAAGTCCGCCGGCGACAGCAGCCACAGGTCGGCGCCCGTGACGACCGGCGCCAGCAGACAGCCGACCAGCCCCATGTCGTGGTGCACCGGAAGCCAGGAGGCGGTGGCGTCCTCCGGGGTCATCTCCAACCAGCGCCGGATCGCGCCGATGTTCTCCTCCAACGCCGCATACGGAACCCGCACACCGCGGACGTTGCCGGTGGTCCCAGAGGTGAACTGCACCAGCGCCAACCGTGCCGGTGCGCGCTGGTGCGCTCCCAGCGACTCGGCGCGAACGTCCTCCGGCTCGACTGTGGGCACCCCCGCCCGGCGGGCCAGCGGCGTCACCGCCGTACCGGCCGCAGCGTCAACCACGACCAGCCGGGGACGGGCCGCGGCCAGCGCGGAGGTGACGTGTTCGGCGTACCGGTCCGGGTCGCCGAAGGTGGCGGCCGGTGCCAGCGGTGCCGCCGTCGCTCCGGCCAGCAGCGTTCCGAACAGTGCGCCGACGAACGCCGGTCCGCTCGGCAGCACCACCGTGACCACGTCGCCCGGGCGAACCCCGCGGGCGATGAGGCCGGCGGCGTACTCGTGGGCCAGTTCGGCCAACTCGTCGTACGACCACCGGTCCCAGTCGCCGTCCGGGCGGGCGAACCGGATGCCCCGGTCGGACCTCGGCTCAGCTAGCCAGGACAGTAGGTGGGTCATACCGGACGGGCCTCGATAACCGGGAACATCACCGTGGGCGTGGCGCTGACCAGCTCCAGACCGGCGCCGGCCAGCAGGGCCCGCTGCTCGTCGAGGCCGCGTGCGCCGCCGGCGCTCAGGGTCAACATCAGCATGTCCATCCGGCGGGCCAACGGGCTGGTCTCCTCCTCGGACGGCCGGCCGGCTTCGAGGATGAACACCCGACCGTCGTCGGCCATCACGGCCCGGATGCGCCTGAGTACCTCGGTGGCGACGTCGTCGTGCCAGCTGTAGAGGATTCGCTTGAGCACGTACGCGTCGCCGCCCGGCGGAATGTTGTCGCTGAGGAAGCTGCCGGGAACGATCCGGACGCGGTCGGCCACCCCGGCCCCGGCGAGCGTCGTGGGCGCGTTCGCGACCACCGTAGGCAGGTCGAACAGCACCCCGCGCATCGTCGGGTAGCGCGCCAGCAGGTCGCCGAGGAAGCGGCCGTTCCCGCCACCGACGTCCACCACCGTGCCGAATCGCGACCAGGTCGTGGCGCGCAGGATGGCCTGTAGCTCCATCCCGGTGACCCCACTCATCACTTTGTCGAAGGCCGCGCCGTCGGTCGGGTTGCCGCGGAAGTGCTCCCACATCCCGATGCCGTGCACGGCATCGAACGCGCCCTCGCCGGTGCGCAGCGTGTGGTCGAGACCCTCCATGGCCCGGGTACAGGCCACGGGGGAGAGGAAGATGTCCCGGGCGGAGTACGGGTGGTCAGCCCGCAGCAGGTCGGCCATCGGGGTCAAGCCGAACTCCCCCGGGGCCATCTCGGCGAACAGGTCGCGGGTGGCCAGGTAGCGCAGCGCCGTGGTCAGTGCGGGCTCGTCCGCCCCGACGGCCCGGGCCAACTCGGCGACGGGGCGCGGCCCCTGCGTCAGGTGGTCGGCCACCCCCAGCAGGCAGACCGCCCGGATCGTGTACGGCAGCAGGTAGTCGCCGACCTCCATGAGCCGCAGGATGGCCGGTACGTCGATCCTGGGGCGTCGTCTCGTCAGCATCACGGCTCCTTGTCGGTGGGTCAGGCAGGTGCGGCCAGCACCTGACTGGCGAGCGTGGCGAGGTGCGCGGCGGTGGGAAGGTCGAAGCAGTCCAGCCAGAGCGCACGGCGGTACCACCAGTGCAGCGGATACTCCCAGGTCGCGCCGAGCCCTCCGGTTACTTGGAGGGCGGTCTCGCAGGCCCGCACCGCCGCCTCGCGGGCCGCGACCACGGCCGCGGCGTACGCCGGGCCCACCTCCGCCTCGTCGGCGTCACCGCGGTCGGCGGCACCCACCAACCACGCAGCCCGCAGCGACAGCGAGGTGGCCAGCTCGACCGCGACGTAGCTGTCGGCGAGTTGGTGCGCCACCGCCTGGTAGGCACCGATCGGGCGACCGAACTGCACCCGCTGCTCGGCGTGCCGTCGGGCCAGGTCCAGGGCCAGACGGGCCACCCCGACCGCCTCGCAGGCCAGCAGGGTGCCGCCGTGTCGGCGGGCGGCGGCCAGCACCTGGCGCCCGGTGTCGGCGGTCACCAACGGCTCGGCGGGTGTGCCGGCGAATCGCAGCCGAGCGGTGCGGCGCAGCCGGTCGAGGGTGGGCTGCGGGGTGACGGTCATGCCGTCGGCGGGCATCGCTACCGCGAACAGTGCGAGGCCGTCGGGGGTGTCCGCGGCGACCAGCACACCGGACACCTCAGCTACGTCGGTGACCAGACACCGGGTGCCGACCAGTCGCCAACCGCCGCCGTGGGCGGGAGCCGCCCGGCACCCGCCGTCGGTCCCGGCCTCGTCCTGCCAGGCCAGAGTGAGCGGTCCGGGTGGCATGGCGGCGCCGGCCGCGCGGTGCACGGGTTGGGCCAGCCCCACCGTGCTCCACCACGCGGTCGGGTGGAGGGCGTAGCCGTTCTCCTGGGCCAACAGTCCCTTCTCCACCATGCCCAACTCGGGGTCACACCAGCCCTGCCGGCGCAGCTCCGGCCAGGCGTCGGGATCCCCGGCGGCGGCGTCGGCGAGCGCCGCGATCCGGTCCGGTGGGTACCGGTCCGCGAGGTAGCGCGCGGCAGCAACCTGCAGGTCACGCTGCTCGTCGGTGAGGGCGAAGTCCATCCGAGAGTCCTTTCCGCCGCAGGGTCACCGGGTTCGGGGAAGGCCGAGGACACGCTCGGCGATGATGCCGCGCAGGATCTCCGACGTGCCGCCCTCGATTGAGTTGGCCCGACTGCGCAGCCGTAGGTGCTGCCAGTGGCCGGCGGCGGGGCTGTCCGGGCCGTCCAGGATTCCGGCCGGGCCCAGCAGCCGCAGCGCGAACGCCGCCAGCCGCTGGTTGGTCACCGACCAGTGCAGTTTGAGAATCGAACTCTCCGGCCCGGGCCTGCCGGTGCGGTTCAGCATGCTCATCGCCCGGTAGCCGGTCCAGCGCAGTCCCTGAAGGTGCACGTGCAGGTCGGCGATCTCGGCTCGGACCGTCGGATCGCCGGTGAGCCCGAGCTCGCGTACGGTCCGCACCAGCCGGCCGAACTCGACGCTGAGCCGGGCGGTCAGCGTGATGCCGAACGTGCCCCGTTCGTGTGCGAGTGTGGTCATCGCGATTTGCCAGCCCCCGCCGACCGGGCCGAGGACGCAGTCGGTCGGCACGAACGCGTCGGTGAGTACGATCTGGTTGAAGTCGCTGTCGCCGGTGTTCTGCCGCAGCGGTAGTACCTGGACGCCGGGCGAGCGCATGTCGACCAGCAGGCAGGTCAGCCCCGGGTGCCGTGCGGAGCCCGGTTGGGTACGGGCCAGCAGCAGACACCAGTCGGCATGGTGGGCATGTGACGACCAGACCTTCTCGCCGGTGACCCGCCAGCCACCGGCGGTGGCCACCGCCCGGGTGCGAACGGCGGCGAGGTCGGAGCCGGCGTCGGGCTCGGAGAACCCTTGGCAGAAGACCATCTCGCCGGAGAGGATGGGTTCCAGGAAGCGGATCTGCTGCTGCGGCGTGCCGTGCTCGACGATGGTCGGTCCGACCATCCCGAGGCCGATGACGTTGATGTGGTCCGGCGCCTCGGCGAGGGCACTCTCCTCGGCGTAGATGCCCTGGTAGGCGGGGGACAGGCCGCGTCCGCCGTAACGCGTCGGCCAGGTCAGTCCGGTGTAGCCGGCGGTGTGCAGCGCCTTCGTCCAGCCGGGTGTTGTTCCGGAGCCGTCCACGGCGAATCGGGGCACCTCGACGGCGAGCCAGGCCCGTAGCTCGGTGCGGAAGGCGGCCTGCTCTTCGGTGTCACGCAGGTCCATCTGCCCAGCCTTCCCGGGTGGCCTCGGTGCGGGCCGGGTCGGAGTAGGTGCGGTTACCGGGGCCGAAGTACCGTTCCCGCAGGGTGCTCTCCAGCGGGTCGTAGGCGGTGCGGAACAGGCCCCGTCGTTGCAGCTCGGGGATCAGCAGGTCGCAGATGTCGTCCACCCCGCCCGACGGGGGGCACGGGATGAGGTTGAACCCGTCCACGTCGGCGACCTCGAGCCACTGTTCCATCCGGTCGGCGACCTGCTCAGGAGTGCCGAACAGGGTCACCGGGGCATCGACCCGGGGCCGGCGGGGTCGGGAGACGAGGTACTTCACGTCGCGCACCGTCCAGGTTCGGTCCGGGGTCAGCCTGCGAAGGAAGCCGAGAAAGGAACGGCTGGCCTGGCTGCGGATCTCGTCGACCGGGCTGTCGTCGGGGAAGGCAGAGAGGTCGATGTCCATCCAGCCGCACCACTTGGCCAGCTGCCCCTCGCTGCTCCACAGCGTGTTGTACGCCTCGGCCCGAGCCTTCGCCTCCGCGCGGTCCCGGCCGACCATCACCATGGTTCCCTGCAACGCCTTCACCGCGCGTGGGTCCCGGCCGTGCCGGGCGGCGGTGGCGCGCAGGTCGGCCACCGGCTCGGCGCCCGTGGTGGGGTCGGCCAGGGTCAGGAAGACCACCTCGGCGTGCCGGGCGGCGAACTCGACCCCTCGCGGCGACGAGCCGGCCTGGTAGAGCACCGGGGTGCGTTGGGGTGACGGTTCGCACTGGTGCGGACCACGTACCGAGAACCACCGGCCGTGATGGTCGATCTCGTGGACCCGGGTCGGGTCGGTGAAGGTGTCGCGCTCGGCGTCCCGCACCACCGCATCGGCATCCCAGCTCTCCTCCCAGAGGGCCCGCGTCACCCGGACGTACTCGTCGGCGCGGTCGTAGCGCTCGTCGTGGTCCAGGTAGGCGCCGAGGCCGTTGGCGGTGGCCGAGCGCAGGTAGGAGGTGACGATGTTCCAGCCGACCCGGCCGCCGGTCAGGTGGTCCAGTGAGGAGAAGAGCCGGGCGCACTCGAATGGGGGGTGGTAGGTGGTGGAGTAGGTGACTGCGAAGCCGAGGTGCCGCGTGGTGGCTGCGAGCGCGGGCAGCAGCAGAGCCGGGTCGATCGAGGGAATCTGCACCGCGTGCCGTACCGCTGGCGCCCAGGACCCTCGGTACACGTCGTAGACGCCGTGGATGTCCGCGAAGAAGAGCGCGTCGACGCAGGCCGCTTCCAGCTGCCGGGCCCGCGCCATCCAGTACTCCAGCGAACGGTATCCGGTCGCCGTCCGGTCGCCCGCGACCCTCCACATGCCTTTGAACTGGGGTGCCGGAGAGCACTGGGTGAACACGTTCAGATGCATGCCCGGTTCCTCACATCCGTTCCGGCCGGTACCGGCGGCCACGCTGCCAGGTGAGGACACGCTACCGGCCCTAATGACAACATGCTACACCCAAGATACGACTCAAGCGCCTATGATGCTTCCTGTGCCCAAACTCAACGGCAGCACCCACGTCAATCTGACCGTGCGCGATCTGGACCGCAGCACCGAGTGGTACTGCCGGGTCATGGACTTCACCGTCGTTCGAGACGCCACGCCAGCCGAGTCCGGGTTCACCTTCCGGACGCTGGTGCACCGGCAGTCGCTGGCCGCCATCGTCCTCGGACAGGCCGCCGAGGCTGATCCGGAGCCCTTCGACGAGCGCCGGGTTGGCCTGCACCACCTCGGCTACCACGTGCCCGAGCGGATCGATCTCGACCGGTGGGCAGCGCACCTCGATGCCGTCGGAGCCGCCCACTCAGGTGTCCGCGAGCTGTTCCTGGAGGCCGGCTACGGCATCTGGTTGCGCGATCCGGACAACATCTGGCTGGAGTTCTACTGGCTGAACGCGGACTACTTCATGGACCGTCTACGCCAGCGGCGTCGAGCCGAGCGGACCGCCGCCGATCGGGCGAAGCCGGTGCGCGGATAGTGTTGACTGTAGGGTTTCGATAGATGCGACATACCGTACTGGTGGTGGATGCGGTCCGCCGCCGCGGACCGTGGCGCGGTCCACCGACCGCTGTGCCAGGCGGACGCCGGCCCCGACGACCTGGAGACTGACGTGGAAGAGATCCAGAACAGCGTCTACTGGTACGACACCGAGCCGGTCGAGGTGGGTGAGCCCCTCGACGGCGACGCGAGCTGTGACATCTGCATCATCGGCGGAGGCTATACCGGCCTCTGGGCGGCGCACTTCCTCGCCGAGGCCGAACCCTCAGCACGTATCCGGGTGCTGGAGAGCCACACGGTGGGCAGCGGTGCGTCCACCGCCAACGGCGGCTTCGTCGGGCTCACCGCCGGCAAGGTGCTGCGGCGGCTGCTGTGGTACTACGGCCGCGAAAAGGCCGCCGGGGTCTACCGCACCGGTGCCCGTTCGATTATCGACATCGGCCGGTTCTGCCGGCGGTACGACATCGACGCCGACTTCGCGATGAACGGCCTGCTCCAGGTGGTGACCGACCGCAAGCAGTTGGCCCGGCTCGAACTCCAGGTCAAGCGCAGCGAACGCACGGGCCTGCGCGGCTCGTTCAAGCTGATGGGCCATGCCGAGGCGCAGGAGCGGATCGGCTCCCCACAGGTGCTCGGCGCGCTGCGCACCACCGGTGCCCTGGTCAACCCGCACCGCCTGGTGCAGGGGCTGGCGCGGGTGGTGCGGGGCCAGGGCGTCGATATCCACGAGCACACCCCGGCCGTCGACGTACGCCGGGTGGGCAACGGATACCGGGTGAGTACCCCGACCGGAACTGTCACCGCGAACGAGGTGGTGCTGGCCACCAATGCCTGGCAGCACAGCTTTGGCCAGACGCACACCAAGGTGATGCCGGTGTGGAACTACCTGATGGTGACCGAGCCGCTGACCGATGCTCAGCTGGAGCGGGTGAACTGGCCGGGTCGGGAGGGCGTCAGCAACTCGCTGTCCTTCGCCCACGCGGCCCGGCTGACCTCCGACAACCGCGTGGTCTGGTCCGGTGGGCGGTGGTACTACTTCGCCGGCCGGGACACCGGGCGGGGACACATTCGCAATGCTGCCGCCTTCCGTGACCTACGGGAGTCCTTCGCCCGGTTCTTTCCGGCCTGGGATGATGTTCGGTTCAGCCATGCCTTCGGCGGGCCGATCGGTTGGAGCCGTACCTTCATCCCCCAGTTCGGCCGCGTGGCCGACGGTGTGGTCTACGGGCACGGATACACCGGCAACGGGCTCGCCCCGAGCCACACCGGCGGGAAGATCCTGCGCGACCTGGTGCTGCGTCGCGAGACCGAGTACACCGAGCTGGCCTTCGTCACGGTCAACCAGCCGAAGTTCGCCAAGGGGGCGATCGGCGACACGGGTGCGCACCTGTTCGTCTGGCGTCAGGAGACCGGTGACCGGCTGCCGCTGATGCTGCCGCACCAGGCGGCGCTGGCACCGCGGGCGTTCTTCGCGGGCCGGGCTGCGCGCAAGGCCCGGACACCGGTCGCTGACAGGTAGGGCCACCAACCGGGCGTGGGTGGGTCACTGCGGTGTGGCTGCGGCGGCCAGCACCCGACTCTCGCCGATCGCGAGGTCCCACAACGTGGCGGTGGGGCGGCCCGCGTCGGCCCAGGCCTCGCGGGCCAGCTCGACCGGGGCCAGCACCGGCTCGGCGGAGAGTGCGAAGGTGCCCCAGTGGATGGTCACCATCCACTCGGCGCCCAGGTCGCCGCAGGCCCGCACCGCTTCGGCCGGGTTCATGTGTAAGGGTTTCATGAACCATCGGGGGTGAAACGCGCCGACCGGCAGCAGCGCGATGTCGATGCCCGGGAACCGTGTCCCGATCTCGGCGAACGCCGACCCGTAGGCGGAGTCCCCGGCGAAGAACACCCGGCGGGTGGCCTGGCCGGACGCGGTCATCAGCCAGCCGCCCCACAGACTCTGACAGGTGTCGAAGATTCCCCGCCGGCTCCAGTGGTGCGCCGGGGTGAAGTCGAACCGCAGGCCGCCCACGGTCGCCGACTCCCACCAGTCCAGCTCGGTCACGGCCCGGAACCGCCGGGCCTGGAACCACCAGCCGAGCCCGGCCGGTACGAGTACCGGTGTGTCCCGAGGTAGCCGGCGGATGGTCGGCTCGTCCAGATGGTCGAAGTGGTTGTGGCTGATCACCACCGCGTCGATGCGCGGCAGGGCGGCCCACGGTAGCCCCGGCGGGGTGAACCGGCGGGGAGTGCCGGGGATCCGGTCCGACCACACCGGGTCGGTGAGTACCGTCCGGCCGCCGAGCTGTACCAGACAGGTGGCGTGGCCGATCCAGGTAACCGCGGTCTCCGTCGACGCCACCGCCGGTACGTCGGCGTCGTCGCGTACCGGCACCCGCGCTGTCCCGCCGCTGGGCCGGTTGCCCCGCTCACGCATCAGCCGTAGCACCGCGGCGGGCCTGGGCACCGGGTGGGTGAGCCGGTCGGCGAAGGTCTGGGGCCAGGTTCGCCCGGCCGGTGCCCCGGACAGTCGGGCGACGGCGCGATGAATGGCGCGGGGCCGGTACACGCTTCCTCCTCGAGTCGGAGCAGGCCGGCGACCCGTCGCGTACGACGAGTCGCTGGGTCGGCCGGGGACGGCTACCCGGGCCGGCGCGCGGTGAGCACCAGATAGCCCAGGCATCCCTCGGCGACCGCCTGCAGGTCCAGTACCGCGTTGCTGACCTGGCGCAGCACCCGCGGCCCGTACGTTCCGGCCAGCCGCTCGCGTTCGCGCTCCACGGCGTCCCGGGTGGTCTGGAACGACCGGCGGATGTACGGGGTGGCGTCGAGGGTCTCCTCGAGGGCGAAACCAGCGGCACGTACCTGGTCGAGGTAGGCGGCGGCGGCCGGTGGGGTGGACATCGGCATCGCCGACCAGATGCGTGCGTGCTCGGCTGACATCGGCCGGGTGAGGGTCAGCTCGGCCAGCACCAGCCGGCCTCCCGGTCTGACTACCCGATGGGCAGCGGCGAGAGCGGCGGCCTTGTCGGGCACGTGCACCAGCACCTCCAGCGCCAGCGCCGCGTCGAAATAGGCGTCGGGGAAGGGCAGTGCGGTGGCGTCCGCCCGGGCGAATCGTGTCCGCTCGTGAATCCCCTCCTTGGCCGCCAGCTCCGTCGCGCGCGTGACCTGCGCCCCGCTCACCGTGACCCCGGTGACGGTGGCGCCGGTGACCCGGGCGATCCGGCGTGCCGGGCCGCCGGTGCCGCAGCCGATGTCGAGAACGCGGTGACCGGCGTGCACCGCCAGCCGGCGGGCGAGTTCGTCGTTGAGTCGTTCCTGCGCCTGCGGCATCGGGGTGTTGTCGTGCTCGTCGGGCCAGAACCCGTAGTGCAGGTTGTCGCCGTAGACGGCCTCCAGGAAGGTGCCCATCAGGTCGTAGAACGTGCCGACCGCCTGCGCTCTCGCCGCCGGGTCCTCGCTCACCGTTCGGGCTCCTCGCTGCCGTGGTCTGTCTACCCCACAGCCTAACGGCAACACAACAAACACAACACCGTTCAGTGGTGGCGTATCTAGGTTGTCGGTGAGCTGTTCGTTAGGGTGTCAGTCAAACCCCACACCGACCTCCACCACAGAACGGACGGTGTACCGACCATGAGCAACTCTGCCAAGGTGCTGGATCGAGCGGATCGTATCGCCGAGGAGGTGCTGTTTCCGGCGGCGGAGACGGTCGACGCCGCCGACACGGTCCCGACCGCCCACCTCGATCTGCTCGCCGAGGAGGGCTTCTATGGGCTTGCCGGACCGCCTGCCTTCAGTGTCGTGTCCGCTGAGGACACCGCCACCGCCGCCCGGGCCCTCGAATTCGTCGCCAGTGGCTGCCTCACCACCGCCTTCGTCTGGGCCCAGCACCACAGCGCGGTGATGGCGGCGAACCGAAGCCAACGGCCCGGTATCACGCAGCAGTGGCTGGAGCCGCTGTGCCGGGGCGTGCGCCGGGCCGGCCTGGCCATCGCCGCTACCCGGCCCGGTCCGGCGTCGGTCCGCGCCGAGGCGGTCGACGGGGGGTACGTGCTGCACGGCGTCGCTCCCTGGGTGACCGGCTGGGGCCTGGTCGACGTCCTGCTGACCGCTGCCCGGGACGCGTCGGACACGCTGGTCTGGACCCTGATCGACGCCGCCGAAAGCGACACCCTGACGGTTACCCCGATCGACATGGTGGCAGTGGCCGCGAGCCGGACGGTGCAGGTCACCTTCACCGGGCACTTCGTCCCCGAAGAGCGGGTCACCGGTACCGTTCCGCACGAGGTTTACCTGCGAAACGACGCGGCGACGCTGCGCTTCAACGGATCGCTTCCGCTGGGCGTGGCGACCCGCTGCGCCCGGCTGATGGGTACCAGCCCGCTTGATGCGGCCGTCGATGCGTGTCGGGCGACCCTCGACAACGCCGGGCCCGAGCAACTGCCCTCCGCCCGGGCTGCGGCGTCGGCGCTCGCGCTGCGGGCTGCCGGACTCTGCGCCACCACCACGGGTAGCGCGGCCGTGCTGTGGAACCAGCCCGCCGAGCGGCTCATGCGGGAGGCGCTGTTCCTGCTGGTCTTCGGTAGCCGGCCAGCCATCCGGGCGGACCTGCTTGGCCGGCTGCACGCGTCCTGACCCGGTACCATCGCGCCCGCGGCGTGTCCCGGCCGCGGCGTGGCCGCCCCGCCGCGCGACGGGCCGCGGCCGGAGTGGCCGTCGGTCAGTGACCCGCCAGTGCCCCGGCGACGGCGGTGGCGACCGCCCCCACCCCGGCGGGATCGGTCACCGCGAAGTGGTCTCCCGGAACGCCGCGACGGCTGGCCCACCGGCGCTCGGGCAGGCGGTCCCGCAGGGGCACCAGGTAGCCGCCGGCAGCGCCGCCCAACCCGCCGTCGGCTTCCAGTAGGTGCAGGGTGAGCCCCGGGACGTCCGGCACGTCGTAGCGCACCAGAGCCCGGGTGTGCGCGGCGAAGACGCCAAACAGCCGTACGGCCGTGTCGAGGTCGAGCGAGGCCAGCTCCGCCCGCGGGGTCACCGTCGTGCGCCAGACCTGGCGCAGTGCCTCCTCGGCGCTCACCCGCGGATCCACCGAAACGTCCCGGGTGACCTCCCCACGGGTGACGTCGGTGAGGAACGCCCGGACCAACTCGCCGGCCGTGGGTTCGCCGCCCGCGGCGGGCCCCACCCACGGATCGATGAGGACTGCCACGCAGTTCCGACCGTCCTCGGTGAGCAGCCGTCCCATCTCGTACGCGAGTACGGCACCGAGGGACCAGCCGACCAACCGCACGGGGCCCGCTGCGGACAGCACCGGTAGCAGGTCCGCGAGGTGCTGCCGGGCCAGCCCGGTCAGGGTCGGCGGTGCCAGGGAGCTGCTGACCAGTGCCGGTGCGGCGACACCGAGCAGGGACCAGTCGGCCCGCAACAGATCCACCAACCCCCGGTAGCAGAGCAGGTCACCGCCGACCGGGTGAATCAGCACCACCGGCGGACCGTCGCCCGGCGCGAGTTCCTGCACGACGCCCGAAGCCGGGCGTCCGGCGTCGAGTAGCCGGCCGAGCTCGGCCACCGTGCTGTGCTGGTACAGGGCGGCTAACGGCAGCCGGGAACCGAACTCCCGTTCCACCCGGTTCATCAGCTGCGCGGCCTGCAAGGAACTACCGCCCAGGGCGAAGAATCCATCGTCCACGCCGATGCTGGGCTGGTCGAGCAGGCTGGACCAGAGGGCGACCAACTGGTGCTCGGTGGGCGTGCGGGCGGCCTGGAAAGCCCCGGCGGCCGGGGCGAGACCCGCGGCGGCGGCGGTCAGCGCGGCCCGGTTGACCTTGCCGTTGGCGGTCAGCGGAAGCGTCTCGCGGATCTCGATGGCCGGCGGAACCAGGTAGCCGGGCAGTGTCGCCCCCAGCCCGTCGCGCAGCGTGTCAGCAAAGCCGGGGATGGCCGCGGGGCAGACGACGAAGGCCACCAGCGACGCGCCGCGTTCGTCCCGGCGGGCGACCACCACCGCGTCGTCGACCCCGGGCTGGTCGACCAGGGCGGCCTCGATCTCACCCAGTTCCACCCGGAAGCCGTTGATCTTCACCTGCGGGTCGTCCCGGCCGAGGAACTCGATCACCCCGTCCGGCCAGTACCGACCGAGGTCACCGGTGCGGTAGAGCCGATCGCCGGTGACCGGATGGTTGACGAACGACGCGGCAGTCAACTCCGGGGCGTCCAGATAGCCCTCGGCCAGGCCCCGGCCGGCGATGTACAGCTCGCCGGGAACCCAGTCGGGGCGGTCGGCCAGCCGCCGATCCAGAACGTGGAAGCGCTGGTTCCGCATCGGCCAGCCGTACGGCACACTGGCCCAGTCCCTCGGCGGCCGGGTCGGCACGTCGTACCAGTTGGACCAGATCGACGCCTCGGTGGCACCACCCAACGCGACGCATCGCGCGGCGGGGGCGATCTCGGCGAGATCCCGGCCCAACGGTAGCGGCACCCAGTCCCCACTGACCATCGCCAGCCGCAGGTCGGTAGGCCGTGCGCGGCCCGGTACCGACCGGACGAAGTCGACGAACATCGCCAGATAGGCGGGCACGGAGTTCCACACGGTCACCTTCGCCCGGCTGGCCAACTCGTGTAGGTGGACGACCTCCCGGGCCTGGTCGGCGTCCGGCACGACCACCGCCCCGCCGACGGCGAGTAGACCGAACACGTCGTAGACCGACAGGTCGAAGGTGAACTCGGAGACCGCCAGGACCCGGTCGGCGGCGGTGACACCAAACCGGTCGTTGACGTCCACGATGGTGTTGACGGCACCCTGGTGCCGGATCATCACGCCCTTGGGCCGGCCGGTGGTGCCGGAGGTGAAGATGACGTACGCCAACGCCTCCGGGTCGTCCACCGCCTCGGCGTCCGGTAGATCGCCGGCCGGCAGCTCGTCCAGGCGCAGCCGGGTGGCGTCGTCGGGAGCGCCGGCCAGGCCGTCGTCGGCGGCCGACAGCACCGCGCGGACCGTCGCCCCGGTCAGGACCTGTGCGCGTCTGGGCGGCGGCCACCCAGGAGAGACCGGCACGTACGCCGCGCCGGCCATCAGCACGCCGAGCTGGGCGGCGATCTGGTCGACGCCCCGCTCCACGACCACCGCCACCAGGTCACCCCGGCCGTGCCCGGCAGCGCGCAGCGCGGCGGCGACGGCGCCGGCGTGGGCCCGCAGCTGACCGTACGTGGTGTGACCGATTCCGGTGATGATGGCGGTGGCATCCGGCTCACGCCGCGCCTGTGCCAGGAACATCCCGTGCAGGGTGTGCGGGGCGACCTCGGCGGCGGTGTCGTTGACCCGAGCCCGCACGGCGAGCTGTCCGTCCGGGGTCAGCCCGGCACCACGAGTCTCGCCCCACGCGGAGTCATCGGTGGCCAACGCGACCAGCAGTCGTTGGTACGCGGCGAACATGTCGTCGACCAGCCCCGGTGGGTAGAGACCGTCGGCGGTGTCCCAGCTGACCACCAGCTCGCCGGCCCGCATGTAGACCTGGTGGTCGAAGGCGACCTGTGGGGTCCGTACCAGGGACTCCAGCCGCCGCCAGCCGAGCAGCTCCAGAAAGACCGGGTCGGTATCCGAGCCGATGCCGAGCATGCTGGTGAACACCACCGGCATCCGCGCGCCGTTGACCGTGCCGGAGCGCCGGTTCAGCTCACGGATCACCGCCACTCCGCCGAACGCGGCGTGGGCGAAGTCCCGCCCCATCCGGCCGCGCAGCGTCGTCGCGTCCGCCGTGAAGTCCGCCTGGTCGGAGGCGGGAGAGCACTCCAGCAACAGAGTGCTGGCGAAGCTGCCGATCAGGTGGGACACATCCGGGTGCAGCTCCTGCCGCTCGCCGTACATCACGTTGATGGTGAAGCGCTCGTGTCGGCTCCAGTGCCGCAGCACCCGGGCGAAGGCGGCGGCCACTGCCATCGTCGGGGTCAGCCGGCGTCGCCGCAGTGCCGTGTTCAACGCCGCGGTCCGCTCGGTCGTCAGGGCGAAGGTGCGCCGCACCAGCGGGCCGTCGTGCCGCCCACCGCGGCGCAGCGGCAGCTCGGGAGCGTCGGGCAGGTCGTCGATCCGGTCCAGCCAGTAACTCCGGGCCCGCGCGTGCTTCGGGCTGTCGTGGCGCTCCTCGAGCTGCCGGCGATACTCGGCGTAGGTGAATTCCAGCGGCGGCAGCGTACCGCCGGCCAGCAGGGTCCGCAGCTCCTGGGCGAAGACCTCGCCGGACTGGCCGTCGAAGACCATCAGCCGGCCGGCCATCTGCACCCGGAACTCGCCGTCGAGTTCCCACACCACCATCGTGAAGGCGGCCGGGCCGGACAGCGGCGGGCCGGCGGACCACAGCTGGTGCCGGCTCTCGGCCAGCAGCTGCGCGCACCGCTGCGGCGCCTCGCCGCGCAGCGGGCGCACCGTCACCGGCGACGGCGGGTCGTCCAGGATCCGTACCCGGCCGGCGTCGTCCATCGCGCACCGCAGCATCGGGTGCCGGCGGATCAGGGTCCGCACCGCCGCCGTGAACGTGTCAGTGTCGAACGGTGGGCAGGCGTACTCCTCGTAGAACAGCGCCGGACCACCGAGCTGGAAGTCGCCCAGCTCGCCGATCAGGTACGCCTGCTGCAGATCGCTGAGGCCAAAGCTGTCGCGGACGGCGGTGAGCTGGTCCATCGTGCTCCTCGGACGGACGGGTGTGGGGTCACCGGGCGGGGCCGCCGCGCGGCCTCAGCCGACGGCGAGTTGGTCCCGCACCGCGGCGAGCAACTCCGCGGGTGTGGGGCGGTCGAAGACCTCGAACAGCGGCAGCGAGACGCCGAACTCCTCCGCGACGTGGTGCACGAGGGCAGCGGCGGCCATCGAGTCGCCGTCGAGGTCGATGAAGAAGTCAGAGTCGTCGGTGACCGCCTGCTGGAAGATGTACTCCCAGACCTTGCGCATCCGCTGCCGGTCGTCCACGCCAGCCTCCTGGTCGCTGTCGGGGTGGGATCACACGATGGCGCGTAGGGCCAGTCGGGCCAGCGGAGCGGCCCGGTCGGTGCGATGCTCGTAGCGGTCAGCTCCGGTCGCCACGGCGCTGACGCCCCGCACCCCGAGGTACCGCAGCGGTTCCGGTTCCCACCGGCGTGCGGTGTTGTCCACCCAGCACAGCCGGGTCTCCGGTCGGTTGATTCCGGCGACCAGCGCGGCGAGGGAGCGGGCGGCGAGGTTACTCAGGGCGATGCCCTCGCCACCGTAACCGCCGGCGTGGCCCAGCCCGGTGCGCTGGTCGAAGACCACCTCCGGCTCCGTGTGCCGGTGCAGGCCGTAGACGCCGCTCCAGTGGTGCGACACCGGTATGTCGGCTATCTCCGGGAGCAGCTCGGCCAGGGTACGGCGGAGCCGGTCGTGGGCCTTCCGGCGGCCCGCGTCACCGCGGGTGATGCCGGACCCGAACCGGTAGTAGGCTCCTCGGCCACCGAGCACCAGCCGGTCGTCCTGGGTGCGTTGCAGATAGCCGAACTGGTAGCGGGCCTCCGCGACGGTCCGGTAGTCGGTCCAGCCCAGCTGCTGCCAGGTCGCGGCGTCCAGCGGTTCGGTCGCCAGCACGTACGAGTGCAGCGGTAGGACCCGACGTTCGTGCCCGGCCAGCCGCCCGGTGTAGCCCTCGGTGGCGCAGAGCACGGACCGGGCCCGGATGGTGCCGGAGTCGGTCGTGACCTGGCCAGGCCGGATCGCCAGCGCCCGGGTGTGTTCGGCGACCCGTACCCCCCGGCGCTCGACCGCCGCGAGCAACCCGCGTGCGATCCGGGCGGGCTGCACGGTGACGCAGTGCGGGGTGAAGGCGGTCGCCCGGACGCCGGCCAGCCCCGTCCGCTCGGTAGCCTCCGGTCCCTCCGTCAGGACGAGTCCGCCGATGCCCAGCTTCTGCCGCATCTCGTGCCAGCCCCGCAGCCGGTCGACCTGCGGGGCGCTGCGGGCCACGTACAGCGAGCCGTCGTGCCGCCAGTGCGCGTCGATCCCCTCGTCGGTGAGCACCCGGTGGATCTCGTCGAGGGAGCGTTGGCCGGCCCGGTACAGCCGCACCGCGGCCATCGGCCCGTGTCGACGGACCAGGCTCGTCAGCAGTGCCGGCATTTCCGCGGTGCACCAGCCGCCGTTGCGGCCGGAGGCGCCGAAGCCGGCCCGACCGGCATCGATCACGACCACGGACAGCTCGGGGCGGAAGGTGGTCAGGTAGTACGCGATCCACAGACCGGTGTAGCCGGCGCCGACGACGGCGACGTCGGCGGTGGTGTCACCGTCCAGCGGTGGGCGGGGAAGGCGCTGCTCGACGGGGAGCCGGTCGAGCCAGAGCACCTGCTGCTCGTCGGTGGCCGGCGCGGTCAGCGGCGGGCGGGTCATGCCGCACCGGCGTGGGCGCGGGCCAACGCCCGACGGTCGATTTTGCCTACCGGCGTGTACGGCAGGGCCGCCGTCAGGTGCAACCGGTCCGGCAGTTTGAACTCGGCCAGCCCTCGGTCGCTCAGGAAGGCGCGCACCTCGGCGAGGCTGGGCGGGTCGTCCTGGGCGACGACCACGGCGCACGTCTTTTCCCCCAGGCGGGAGTCCGGCACCGGTACGACGGCCGCCGACCGGACTGCCGGATGGGCCAGCAGGTGCGCCTCGACCTCGTCGACGGAGACCTTCTCCCCGCCTCGGTTGATCACGTCTTTGATCCGGCCGACCACCACCAGCCGTCCCTCGGCGTCGAGGCGCACCAGGTCGCCGGTGCGGAGGAAGCCGTCGGGGGTGAACACCGTTCGGTTGTGTTCGGGCACCGCGTAGTAGCCGCGCAGCGTGCACGGGCCGCGGGCCAGTAGCTCGCCGACCTCGCCGGCAGCGACGTCCCGGTCGGTGTCGTCGACGACCCGCAGCTCGTCGGCGGGGCTGAGCGGGGTGCCCTGAGTGGTTGCGGTGACCTCGTCGTCGTCGTCCGGGCGGGTGAAGGAGAGGACCCCCTCGGCCATGCCGAACCACTGGGTCAGGGTCGCGCCGGTGGTGGGGCGGACCTGACGGGCCACCTCGGGGCTGAGCGTGGCGCCGCCGACCTCGATGACCAGCTGGGACAGGTCGACGCCGAAGATCCCGGCGGTTTCCATCCAGACCGGCAGCAGCGCCGGCATCAGCGTGGTCAGGGTGACCGACTCGGTCGAGACGAGCGGGAAAACCTCGTCCGGGGCCGGGCTGGCGGCGAGTACGGCGCGCCCGCCCGCGCGCAGTGCTCCCAGTACCCCGGGGCAGCCCAGCGCCGCGTTGTGCGCCACCGGCAGGGCAGCCAGGTAGGCGCCGTTCTTGTCGAACCTCATCGCTTCGGCAGTGGCCCGTAGCTGGAAGGCGTAGTCGTCGTGGGTCCGTGGGATCAACTTGGGTAGACCGGTGGTGCCGCCGGAGAGCAGGAAGAACGCCACCGTGGACGGGTCGGGGGTTGGCAGGTCCAGCGGGTCGGCGTCGACGTCGACCAGCGGGGTCAGCTCCTGCGCCTCGCCGGCGACGAGGAGGTGTGCGACGCTCGGCACCGCCGCCCGCACGGCGCGGGCCAACTTCCGGTGGTCGGTGCCCGCCAGCAGGTCCGGCACCACCAGGGCGACGGCACCGGAGTACTCCGCGAGGTAGGCCAGCTCGGAGCGGCGGTGGGCGGGTAGCGCGAGCACCGGCAGGGCACCGATCCGAAAAAGCGCCACACACGTCACGACGAAGTCCGGCGTGTTCGGCAGCTGGACGACGACCCGGTCGTCGGCCCGGATACCCAGTCCGACCAGTCCGGCCGCCAGCCGGTCGGCGCGCCGGTCGAGTTCGGCGTAGCTGTGCCAACCGGTGCGGGTGACCACGGCGATCCGGTCAGGGTCGTGGGCCGCCTCGGGGCGGAGCAGGTCTCCCAGTACCTCGCCGCGCCAGATGCCGTCGCGCCGGTAGCGCTGCGCGAGCTCATCGGGCCAGGGGACGCATCCGGTCAGCATGGTCAGCCTCCAGAGTGCCAGGCGGGGGAGCGTCCGCCGGGGCGGACCTGGCCGACGCTATGCGACGTGTCTCTGTCGGCACAAGTGTTTGTTGCTTCTAGCGTCGGGAAATCCACATACTTCATCTATCGTGGTCGTGCCCCTAGGTCAATGCAACACAAGCGGTGGGAGACACATGATGCGGATAGTCGTGGATTATGACCGGTGCGACAGCCACGGGGTCTGCGCCGACCAGGCCCCCGAGGTGTTCGAGATCCGGGACGACGACCTGATGTACGTGCTGGTCGAGCGGCCCGCCGAGGAGCAACATCCGCTGGTGGAAACGGCGGTCCGGGGCTGTCCCAAGCTCGCCCTGTCGCTCCGGGAGAAGTGACCCCATGTCAGAGGCGGTCATCGTCGCCGCGGCGCGAACCCCGATCGGTCGACGCAACGGTTGGCTCAGCGGCCTCAAGGCGGTGGAACTGCTGCGGACCGTGCAGCGCGAGGTGCTGGACCGAGCCGGGCTGCCGCCGTCCGAGGTGGATCAGATTATCGGCGGCTGCGTCACCCAGGTTGGTGAGCAGAGCCTGAACATCACCCGTAACGCCTGGTTGAGCACAGGCCTCGACCCGCAGGTGGCCTGCTCCACGATCGACACCTCCTGCGGGTCGGCGCAACAGGCGAACCACCTGGTTGCCGCGTTGATCACTGCCGGCGCCATCGACGTCGGCATCGCCTGCGGGGTGGAGTCGATGTCCCGGGTGCCGGTAGGCGCCAATCTCTACCAGGGGCCAGGCCACTACAAGACCGATGACTACCCGTGGGACGACCCACCCAGGGCGCAGTTCGGCGGGGCGGAGCGGATCGCCGCGAAGTACGGCGTGGACCGTGCCGCCGCCGACGCCTACGGCGTGCTGTCCCAGCGCCGTGCGGCACGGGCCTGGGCGCGGGGGCACTTCGATCGGGAGATCGTCGCGGTCCACGCCCCCGACGGCGAGGGCAACCTCCGGGCGGTGACCCGGGACCAGGGGCTGCGGGACACGACGCCGGAGGGCCTGGCCGGGCTGCGGCCGACGGTCGACGGCGGGGTGCACACCGCCGGTACGACGTCACAGGTCTCCGACGGCGCGGCGGCGATCCTGTGGATGTCGGCGGAGCGTGCCGCGGCGCTCGGGCTGCGCCCCCAGGCGCGGCTGCGGCACCAGGTGGTCACCGGGTCCGACCCGTACCTGTTGCTGGAGGGACCGGTCATGGCGACGCGCAAGATCCTCGACCGGTCCGGGCTGGACCTCGTTGACCTCGACGTCGTCGAGGTCAACGAGGCCTTCGCCGCCGTCGTGCTCGCCTGGATGGCGGCGAACGGCACCGACGCCGAGCGGGTCAACGTCAACGGCGGCGCGATCGCCCTCGGCCACCCACTGGGCGCCTCCGGGACCCGGCTGCTGGTCAGTGCCCTGCACGAACTCGAACGCGCCGATCGGGAACTGGCCTTGGTGACGATGTGCTGCGGCGGTGCGCTCGGCACCGCCTCGATCCTGCAACGGATGTGAGCCCGATGGCCGCCGCACTCTATCGAGATGCCGCCGACTTCTACCGGGACGCCCGGGACGACCTGGTCGGGCCCCTGGACGGGGTCCGGGTGCTCGACGTGACCAAGGTGTGGTCGGGGCCACTGGCCGGTGCTGTTCTGGCCGACCTCGGTGCCGATGTCGTCCGGGTCGAGCTACCGCACGGCCGTGACGGGGAGGTACCACCCCGGATCCCGGGCACGGGTCTGTCCTGGTTTCGGCAGACCGTCAACCGCAACAAGCGCAGCGTTGGGCTCGACCTACGCCGGACCGAGGGGCG
Organism: Salinispora sp. H7-4; assembly: GCF_013416675.1. Classification (NCBI taxonomy): domain Bacteria; kingdom Bacillati; phylum Actinomycetota; class Actinomycetes; order Micromonosporales; family Micromonosporaceae; genus Salinispora; species Salinispora sp. H7-4. The sequence goes on along the minus strand of NZ_JABZED010000045.1, from coordinate 16,076 downwards.
GGAGGGCTTCCTGCGGCTGGTCGCCACCGCCGACGTGGTGGTGGAGAACTACAAGCCCGGGACGCTGGATGGCTGGGGGGTGGGCTGGGCACAGTGCCGGGCGGTCCGGCCCGACCTGGTCCTCGTCTCGATCTCCGGATGGGGACAGTTCGGGTCCCGTCGGGCGGAGGCCGCGTACGACCCGGTCATCCAGGCGGCCTCCGGCTGGATGGCGCTCAACGGCACCCCGGACGGGGGCCCGGTGCGCGCACCGACGTTCCTCGCCGACGAACTGGCCGGCCTACACGGTGCGCTCGGTGCGCTCGCGGCACTGTGGCACCGGCAGCGGACCGGTGAGGGACAACACGTCGACGTGGCGATGTTCGACACGATGGTCGCTGGGAGCGCGGGCCTGCACACCCTCGCCGCGGCGGGCCGGCCGCCGCAGCGCTGGGGCAACCAGACCGACTTCGTGGTACCGGCGAACGTCTACCCCTGCGTTGACGGGCAGGTCTACCTGGCTGTCGCGTTGGACCGGCACTGGCGGGAACTGGCCGAGGTGGTGAGCCGGCCGGAGTTGGCCCGGGCGGAGGGTTTCGCCCGGGCCGCCGACCGGTTGGCCAACCGGGTCGAGGTGGATGCGGTCCTCGCCCGGTGGTGCGCCCCCCGACCCGCCGACGAGGTGGTCGCCGCCCTGGTGCGGCGGGGCCTGACGGCCTCGAGGGTACGTACCGTCGCTGAGGTGGCTGCCGACCCGTACCTGGCCGAGCGGGCGATGTTGCAGCCCACCTCGCTCTGTGACGGCAGTACCGCTCCGATCGTCGGGCCGGCGGCGAAGTTCTCCCGTACCCCGACCCGGGTCCGCCGTGGGGCACCCGAACCCGGCGCGGACACCGCGCAGGTGCTCGCCGAACTCGCCGCGCCCGACACCGGACACCAAAGCAAACATACGACACCGCTTGCTGATGGGTGTGCCGATGGTTCAGTATGTTGATCCGGGGGTAAATACAACACACCCGTCATGCCACACGTCGTGTCGGGTACGTCCGGCAGGCGTCCCGACAGGGGAGGTTGGGCATGTCCACTCAGCTCCGAGCTCTGGTGACCGGTGTCTCGCGAGGCATCGGCCGGGCGATCGCCCTGCGCCTCGCTGCGCAGGGCTACGCGGTCGCCGGTTGCTACAGCAGCGACAGCGAGGCGGCGGCCAAGACCCAGGCGGAGGTGGCGGCGTTCGGGGTGCCGGTGTACGCCGCCGCGTGTGACGTGGCCGACCCGGCCGCGGTCGACGAGTTCGTCGGCGCCGCCGAGGAACGACTCGGCCCAATCAGCTGCCTGGTGAACAACGCCGGGATCACCCGGGACAGCCCGTTGGTGTTGGCCACCGAACAGGACTGGCAGGCGGTGCTGTCGACCAACCTGACCGGTACCTGGAACCTCTGCCGGGCGATGACGTTCCGCTTCATGAAGCGCCGCGCCGGCGTGGTGGTCAACATGTCCTCGGTGGCGGGCGTCTACGGCAACGCCGGACAGACCGCGTACGCGGCCAGCAAGGCTGGCATTGTCGGTCTGAGTCGTTCGCTGGCCAAGGAGGTCGCCGGGTACGGCATCCGGGTAAACGTGGTAGCCCCCGGCTTCATTGAGACGGACATGACCGACGCCCTGGCGGGGCAGCTGCGTGACCAGGCGCTCAGCCAGATTCCGCTGGGTCGCTTCGGCCGCCCGGAGGAGGTCGCGGAGCTCGTTGCCTTCCTTTGCTCGGATCGCGCCGGTTACGTCACCGGTCAGGTCTTCCAGGTCGACGGGGGGATCACCTTGTGAGTGCCCCGACCACGAACCGACCCTGCCCACCGGGGGCCGCACCGTTGGCCGCTTTCGACGACCTCCAGGTCGGTGCCGGAGCGCAGGTCGACGTGGTGGTGGGTGTGCCGATCCGCGCTGATGATCCAAACCTGTGTGGGCACTTCCCCGGCTTCCCGGTGTTCCCCGGGGTGTTCGTCATCGAGGCGCTGGCGCAGGCCGTGGACGTGGCGCTGCGGACTCCCGGGCAGCCCCGCCTGCGGCTGGTCTCCGTTGACGCGGTGCGGTTTCTCGCCCCGCTGCTGCCGCCGGACCGGTTGACCCTCCACGTCGTGGCGACCGCCGAGGGGCCCCACGGCTGGTCGGTCCGGGCCTCGGGGTGCCGCGCCGACGAGATCACGGCGGTGACCATCCGAGCCCGCTTCGGAGACAGTGATGCTTGACCACCACCAGATCCGCGCGCTGCTACCGCAGCGCTACCCCCTGCTGCTGGTCGACCGGGTGCTCAGCATGACTCCGGGTACCCGCATCGAGGCGGTCAAGGCGGTCACCGGGAATGAGCCCTGCTACCGCGATTTGACCGACGCCGCCCCGCCCGGTGACTACGCCTATCCCGCCTCGCTCCTGGTGGAGTCGCTTGGGCAGACGGCGGCGCTGCTCTGGCTCGCCGACGCCGGCTCGCCGGTTGACGATGACTCGGTGCTGATGTTCGTCGGCGCGCGGGACGTGCGTTTCGACGGCACCGTCTTCCCGGGCGATGTGCTCCGGCACACCGTCCGCCTCGAACGGGTGATCGCCGACACCGCCTTCGCCACCGGCGAGACGTACGTCGGTGACCGACGCGTGGCGCACGTTGGCACTCTCATGGCCGCCCGCCGTTCGCGAACGGCGCTCGCGGCGCCGGCCAGGGTCGGCGCCGCGACCGCCACCCCGGGGCCACCGGTGCCCCCACAGCTCGGGAGCCGTCCCGGTGCGGGGAGTTCCCGGCTCCGTCATCCCTCCGCTGGAAAGGCTGACCTGTCATGACGCAGACCGACCCCCGTATGGCCGAACTTCGCGACATCGTGGCGGAGGTGCTGGAGCTCGAGTCTGAGGAGCTCACCGAAACCGGCGACTTCGTGGCGGACTACGAGGCCGACTCGCTGCGCGCCATCGAGATCCTGGCCCGGATCGACAAAAAGTTCAAGATCGAGATCCCGCAGTCGGAGCTGCCGCAACTGAACAACCTCAAAGCGGTCTACGACGCGGTGGTGCGGCACTCAGCTGGCGGGGCTTGAGCCGGTGAACCGGGTCGCCGTGACCGGGCTCGGCCCGGTGTCCAGCATCGGCATCGGAGTGTCCGCGTTCAACGACGGCCTGCGCACGGGTCGGTCGGGGATCTCCCCGATCAGCAGCTTCGACGCGAGTGGTTTCCCGCACCGCAACGCCGGCGAGGTACCCGACTTCCAGCCGGAACGGCTGCTGCGTCGGGTCGATGCGGCACGGTGGGGCCGGTCCAGCCAGTTTGCGGCCGCGGCCGCGCGACTGGCCCTGGCCGACTCCGGCCTCGACCCGGCCGCGGTCGAGGCCGACCGGGTCGGGGCGGTCGTGGGGACCACGAGCGGGGAGTCGGTCGTGGTCGAGGCGGTCACCGCACAGCAGGTGGAGGGCGGCTTCGGTCAGATGGACCCCGACCTGCTCGGTCAGATCACGGCCGGCCGGCTCGCCCACGCGGTGAACACCGAGCTGGAGTTGACCGGGGAGTCCCTTACCCTGGCCACCGCCTGCTCGGCGAGCAACTACGCGATCGGCTACGCCTACGACATGCTGGCCACCGGCGAGGCCGACGTGATGTTCGCCGGCGGTGCCGACTCGGTGTGCCGCTGGGCGCATGCCGGCTTCTACCGACTGGGCGCGCTCACCGCGGACGCCTGCTCACCGTTCGACCGGGATCGCTCCGGCATCCTCACCGGGGAGGGTGGAGCGATCCTGATGCTGGAGAACCTGGACCACGCCCGGGACCGGGGCGCACGGATCTATGCCGAGGTGCTCGGGTACGGGCTCAACTGCGACGCCAACCATCCGGTCGCGCCGGACCGGACCAGCATCGCCGAGTGCATGCGGATGGCGCACCGCAACGCCTCGATCAAACCCGAGGATGTGGACTACATCAGCGCCCACGGCACCGGGACGCCGGCCAACGACTCGGTGGAGGCGCACGCCATCCTCGACGTGTTCGGTGACCGGGTGCCTCCGGTCAGCTCGATCAAGTCGATGATCGGCCACACCATGGGGGCGGCCAGCGGGTTTGGTGCGATCGCCGGGACCCTCGCCATTGCACACGGTTTCCTGCCGCCCACGATCAATTGGTCGAACCCCGATCCGGCGTTGGACCGGCTGGATCCGGTGCCGAACACCGCCCGGACGGCCACCGTTCGGGTGGTACAGAACAACGGTTTCGCCTTCGGCGGTAACAACGCCATCGTCCTGATCGGAGCCGTGGAATGACGGGCGTCGTGGTCACCGGGTGGAGCACGGTCGGCCTGGCCGGTGTGGGGCGTGCCGCGCTGGCCGACCGGCTGGCCGGTGCGCAGGTCGCGGTTCCCACGATCGATGGCTGCACGGTGCTGGCGGAGCCGGCACCGGCTACCCCGGTGGAGGTGACCGCGCTGGTCGACGAGCCGCTGCCCACCCCGACCGGGCACGCCCGGGTCGACTTCGACGTCCGCGCTCATCTCGGGCGCAAGGGCACCAGCTTCTACGACCGGGCCACCGCGCTGGCGGTGGTGGCCTGTGGCGACGCCCTACGGGACGCGCAGGCCGACGTGAACGACACCAACCGGGCCCGGCTGGGGGTGGTGCTCGGAACCTCGCTGGGCAGCTTCCGGTCCACCAGCGGCTACACCCGGGAAACCCTGGTCCAGGAAAAGCCGTACCAGGTCAACCCGGTGCTGTTCCCGAACACGGTGATGAACTGTGCCGCGGGCCAGGCCGCCATCCGGTACGGGTTGCGGGGGGTGAACGCCACGGTGGCCACCGGACCGCTGGCTTTCCTCGACGCCCTGCGCTACGGCAGCAACGCCATTACCTGCGGATACGTCGATGCGATGCTGGTGGGAGCGGTCGAGGAGTTCAGCCCACACCGGGCCTGGGTGACCTCGTTGACCGGGCGCCCGGGGCAGCAGGTGCCGACCGGGGAGGCAGCCACCGTGTTCCTGCTGGCCCGGACTGTTCGTCCAGACTGGACCGGCCCGCACCCGGAGGCCGAGATCCTCGCCCTCACCACGGCGTACGGGCCGGGCGGCGGCGCGGCGGCGGACCGGGCCCTGACCGGCTGTGTCCGGCGCGCGGTACGGCGGGCCGGGGTCGACCCGGTCGAGGTCACTGCCGTGTTGACCGGGGAGACGGAGCCGGACGACACCGACGAGTACGTCCCGGCCTGCGCGGCTCTCGGCCACGAGCCGACCCGGCTCCGGGTCAGTCGCCTCTTTGGCCGCTGCGACGCCGCTACCGGCGGCCTGGCCCTGGCCACCTTCCTTGCCGTCGCCCCGGCCGAGGCCGCCCCGGCTCTGACGCTGCTGACCGCGCGCAGCCCGGACGGCGGCACCGCCGCCGCCATCGTCAGGGGGTGGTCCGGTGCCGGCGCGTCTGGTCGCTAGTGCGGTGCGGACCTGCCTCGGCGACGGGGCGGAGACCTTCGCCGCGCTGTTGGCCGGACGGAGCGGACTCGGGCCGCTGCGACACGGTGACCCGGTGGCGCTGAACGTCGCTCACGGCTACCACATCGACGACGGCGGCGCACGGGTGTGGGCGGCGAGCCGGTGGCTCGCCGACTGTGCCCGTCGAGCCGTCGCCGCCAGCGGCATCGACCCGGCCGCGCGTCGGATGGTCGCGTTGGTCGGAACGGGTCTGCGGGAACTGGCCGCGGTGGAAGCCCTCGCCATCGGTGGTCCACGGTTCCCGCTCCACCGGCTGCACTTCGGCGATGTTCTACAGGAGGCGGTGCCGGGGCTGCGGACGGTGCTGACACTGAGCAACGCCTGTAGTGCCGGCGGGCACGTCCTGGCCCTCGCCGAGGACTATCTGACGCTTGGGGACGCCGATGCGGTGCTGGTCTGCGGAACCGACGCCACCACCGAATCGATGTTGGCGATGATCGGCCGGGTCGCCGACCAACCCACGGACGCGGTGCGTCCGTTCGACGCGGACCGGCAGGGGGTACTGCTCGGCGACGGTGCCGCCGCGGCCGTTCTGGTTCCCGACGACGACACCCGGCCGGCCGTGGCCCGGATCGTCGCGACCGGCCTGTCCTGCGACGCCCACCACGAGACCGCCCCCTCGGTGACGGGGATCGGCCGCGCCATGCGGGACGCGCTGAGTCGTGCCGGCCGCGTCGCGGGCGAGGTGGACCTGGTGGTGGCGCACGGTACCGGCACCGCTCTCAACGACCCCGCCGAGTGCGCGGCCCTGCGGCAGGTACTCGTCGCGGCCGGCGGTGATCCGGTCGTCACCGCCGTCAAGGGGGCCGTCGGGCACACCTCCGGCGCCGCCGCCATGGTCAACCTCGACGTGGCCGCGCGCTGCCTGACCAGCGGTCAGGTGCCACCGGTGGTCGGGCTGCGTCGGCCGCTCCCAGACGGTTCCGGGCTGCGCTTTGCCACCGGGCCGACGGCGCTGACCCCCGGGCTGGTGCAGTCCGAGGCATTCGGCTTCGGTGGCGTCAACGCGGTCACACTGGTGGAGTCCGCGTGAGGAGCCCGGTTGCGGACCACCTTCCCGTCGTGGCCCGCACGGCGGCGGCGCGGACCGACTCCTCGGTCCCCGCCGCGAGCGGCGACGCGGTTCCCGCACCCGGTACCGGTCCGGCCGGCGTTCGGCTGGCCAGATGGGCGCTCCACCTGCCCGACTCGGACGCCCTCGCCGCCGACCTGGCCGACTGGTCGGGGGTCGCCGCGCGGCCACTGTTCGCGGCGCTGCGCGGCGCCGTGCCAGCCGATCGGGCGCGCGAGGTGCTCGGCCCCAAGGGGTTGCTGGCCAAGGAGCCGGCCACCCGGCTGGCGCTCTGCGCCGTCCACCGGGCCTTCGGTCTGCCCCGGGGCCGTCCCGCACCGGTGCAGGTCGAGCCCGGCGTGGCCGTGGTGGTCGCGAGCAACCTCGGCAACGTCGCCACGGTAGCCGACGTGATCCGGACGGTACGCCACGACGGCGGTCGCGCGGTCAGCCCGCTGACCGCGCCGAATGCCTCCAGCAACGTGGTCGCCAGCACCATTGCCCTCTGGTACGGCTTCGGCGGTCCGAACCTGATGATCTGCTCCGGCTCCACCGCCGGTCTGGACGCCATCCACACCGCCGCCCGGCTGCTGCGTGCCCGCCGGGCCAGGCGGGTGATCGTGGTGGGTGTCGAGCCGGCCGACGAGGTCGCCACCGACCTGCACCGGGCCGGCCGACCCGCTGCTCCGCTGCGCGCCGGGGCGGCCTGCCTGGTGCTCACGGCTGAGCCGGCCGTTGCGGAGCCGACCGTGTGGCCGGAGACGGGTCCCCCCGCGCCGTACCGTCTCGGGCCGGACGGCTTCGACCCGGCTGCTCGGTGGGGCGACTGCTACGGCGCGGCCGGGGTGGTCAACGTCGCGCTGGCCGCGACCCTGCTGGCCGCCGGCGCACCCGGTCCGGTGAGCGTCGGCTGTGGTGACGACATCGACGGCCGAAGGGCCGTCCGGCTCGACGAGGGGCGGAGGGCGGATCGGTGAACAGTGGAGCGCCGCCAGTGCACGAGTTGAGTCCGGGGGCACCCGGAGGCGACCTGGTGGTGCTGGCCCACGGGCTGGAGGACTCGTGGGAGTCGTGGCGGCCACTCGCCCGTGCCTTCGACCCCCGTTGGCGGGTGCTGGTCCTGGACCTGCCCTGGCGGCCCGGGAGCGACTACCGGTGGCGCCGGCAGGAGTCCGCGGCCGGTTGGCTGGCGGCCGGGCTGCAGCGGCTACCTCGGCCACCGGACACCATCGTGGCGCATTCCTTCGGGGCCAACGCGACGCTGGAGCTGATGGCCGCCGGTCACTCGTCGGCCCGGGCGACGGTGCTGATCTGCCCGCTCTACTGCCCGCCGGAGCAGCCCGTCACCTGGCAGGTCTTCGACCGGGCCCGGCGTACCTTCGACCGGCACATTCGCGACGGTCTTCGGTTGCGGCTGGGCCAGCGGCTTCGGACGTTGGACGAGGCCGTGCTGGACGGCATGATCGCCAAAGCGATCGACCGGATCGGACCGGCCGGCTTCCTCACCGTCTTCGACCAGTTCATCGGCAGCGGCACCCTGGCCCTGACCACGGTCACCACTCCCACGCTGATCCTGGCCGGCGGGGCCGACCCGACCCTGTCCCCGGCGGCGGCGGCGACCCTGGGCCGGGACATGCCCCGGGCGACCCTGCTGGTACACGAGCACTACGACCACTTCTGCCACGTTCGCCACGCCGTCGAAGTCGCCGAGCAGGCCACCCGGTTCGTCGGTGAGGTGGGCCAGGTGGCGGTACGTCCCTGACGGAGGAGCAGACGAATGACCAGTGCGCCCACCGCCCCGCTGACCGTCCTGGTCGGCCGGCCCCGCTACGAAGGGGCGAACATCCGCACCTGGATCGGCTTCAAGCACTTCATCTACCTGACCGAGGAGGCGGTTCTGCAGTGGCTGCGCGACCGTGGCCCGGGAACGCGGGACCTCTTCCATGAGTACGGCCTCGGGGTGGAGGTCGTCGACTGCTCGGTGCAGCTGCCCGCCACACTGGAGGTTGACGACGAGGCCCGGGTCGAGGTGACCGGGGACTCGGGCGCCAGGCTGACGGTGCGGATGACGGTCCACCGCGGCGGGCAGGACCTGGTCGTGCTGCGGGGCAAGGTCCGCATCGCCCTCGTGCGGGAACCCACGGCGACGGTCTCCACTCCGGCACCCGAACACCTGGCGGACCTGGTGGTGCCGACCATCGCCGCTGCCGGGGTGCCCGCCCGCGCGGACGACCGGACCATCGCTGCGGGCCAGAGCATCGCCGACGTGCTCACCCCGGTCGGCTCGAACACCTTCCTGTGGAGCTGGCGGGCTCCGTACTTCTACTGCCACTTCTCCGACCGGGTGCAGCACTCCGGATTCGTCCGGGCGTTGGAGGAGGTGGTGGACCGGTTCCTCGCCGACCGGGGCATCTCCGTGGGGCGGCTGGTCCGCGAGCGGTCCTGGATACCGGTGGTTTCCCGGGCCCGGGTGCAGCTGGTGGGGACGGCCGGGATGGAGGAGGAGGTGCATACCGTGCTGACCGTCGTCGACGTCTTACGCGGCGTCATGTTCGACGCCCGCATGGACTGCTACGTCCGCCGAGGCGACCGGCTGGTGCACACCGCGACCGCCCGGATCCTGCACGGCTACGCCATCAGTAGCGGTCCGCGCGCGGGGGAACTGGCCGAGTTCGACGACGAGGTGCTCCGTGCCCTGTCCGGGGGCGTGGAGTGAAGCGCCGACCTCGCCTCTACTTCTCGTTCCGCAGCCCGTACAGCTGGCTGGCGGTGCACCGGCTGCGGCAGGCGGTGCCGGACGTGTTCGACCGGCTCGACTGGTACCCGTACTGGGACCCGGACACCAGGACCTCGGCCACGCTGGCAGAGCGGGGGGCGGAGTTCCACTACGTGCAGATGAGCCGGGCCAAGCACCGGTACCTCCTGCTGGACACCAAGCGGCTGGCGGAGCAGATGGGTCTGGCGATGGCCTGGCCGATCGATGTCGACTCCTGGTGGGAACTGCCGCATCTGGCCTGGCTCTGGGCCCGCCGGCAGGGGCGGGCGGTGCAGTTCTACGACGCTCTGGTGACGGAGCGCTGGGCGCGCGGCGCGGACATCTGCACATCCGAGGTACTCGGTCGAGCTGCCTTGGCGGCCGGCCTCGACGCGGCCGGTGCCCAGGCCGCCCCGAACGACGAGCAGATCCGGGAAGAGGCGGCCGGGTGCCTGGTCACCGCGTACGAGGACGACGTGTTCGGCATTCCGTACCTCCGGTGGGGCCGGCACCGGTTCTGGGGCCTGGACCGGGTCGACCACTTCCTGCGCGCCTGGCAGCCCGCCGGGGTGAACCACACCGGATCGGCCACCGACCCGATGGCCGGTGTTCCGGCGGGCGCGTCCTTCGACACCGACACCGCGGGAGGCTGCGGATGACCGGGCGAACCCCCACCGAGGAGCGTCTGCGGCGGCAGCGGCAGCTCGCCGCTACCTGCCGGCTCTTCGCCCGCCTCGGCTTCGATGAGGGCGCCGGTGGTCATGTGACTGCCCGCGATCCGGAGCACCCCGACCGGTTCTGGATCAACCCGTTCGGGATGCACTTCGGGCAGGTCCGCGTCAGTGATCTGCTGCTTGTGGACTCGGCGGGTGCGGTGCTGGAGGGCGGAGGCCGGATCAACCCGGCTGGCTATGTCATCCACTCCCACGTGCACACCGCCCGGGCGGACACGGTGGCCGCCGCACACACCCACTCGACCTATGGTCGGGCGTGGTGCACTCTCGGCCGTCCGTTGAGCCCGATCACGCAGGACGCCTGCGCCTTCTACGAGGATCACGCGGTTTTCGACGACTACACCGGGGTGGTGTTGGCCGACGACGAGGGCAAGCGGATCGCCGAGGCGCTCGGGCCGGCCAAGGCGGTGATCCTGCGTAACCACGGGCTGCTCACCGTGGGTGGGTCCGTCGCCGAGGCGGCCTGGTGGTTCATCACGATGGACCGTAGCTGCCAGGTGCAGTTGCTGGCCGAGGCGGCCGGCAGTCCGGTGCCCATCGACCACGAGGCCGCCGCCGCGACGCGCGGCACGATCGGCACGCCGGAGATCGCCCGGCTGAACTTCCGCCCGCTGTACGCCGACATCGTCCGTGAACAGCCGGACCTCCTGAACTGAGCCGAGAACCCCGAAGGAGCGCGATGGTGGTAATGCTGACGGGTCTGCTGGCCGGCGGGGCTGGTGGACCGGCTCTTCGTGACTCGGCCGGTGAGCTGGACTGGTCGGCCCTGGATGCCCGGGTCAACCGCTGGGTCCGCCTGCTGCGCGCCGAGGGTCTACAGGTCGGTGACACCATGGCCGTGGTCTGCGGCAACCGGCGTGAGACGTTCGAGGTGCTGCTCGCCGCCCTCCACACCGGAGTGACCGTGGTGCCGGTCAACTGGCACCTGACCGCACCCGAGATCACCTACCTGTTGTCGGACTCGGCGAGCCGGTTGGTGATCACCGAGCCCCGGTACGCGGCCGTGGTCGCCGAGGCAGCGCACTCCTGCCCCGCCCCGGTACGTGCCATGGTGACCGGCGAGCGGGAGCACGCCGGCTGCACCGCGGTCGAGCCGTTGCTGGCCGGACTCCCCGCCGCCGAGCCCGCAGGCCAGGTCTGCGGCTCCATCCTGCTGTACACCTCGGGCACGACGGGCACGCCGAAGGGGGTGCGCAACGGCTTGTTCCGCGTCGGGGCGCCGTTTGCCCGGGTGGACCGACTGCTCGCCTATGCCGGGCGTGTCCTCGGGGTACCGGCCCGCGGCGCGGTGCTGCTGGTGGGGCCGTGGTATCACTCGGCGCAGGTGTTCTTTGCGTTGCTCCCATTGCTGCGGGGCAGCCGGCTGGTGATGCACGACTGTTTTGACCCGGAATCCTTCCTGGCCGCCGTGGCGGAGCACCGAATCACCGCCTGCCACCTGGTCCCCACCCAGTTCGTCCGGCTGCTGCGGCTCCCCGCGGCTGTCCGGGCGGCGGCCGACGTCGGCAGCCTACGGATGGTCTGGCACGGCGGTGGGCCGTGCCCGGTCGAGGTGAAGCGGCAGATGATCGAGTGGTGGGGTCCGGTGGTGGTCGAGTACTACGCGGCCACCGAGGCCGGCGTGGTGACCCTCATGGACGCCGACAGTTGGCTACGGCATCCGGGCAGCGTCGGCCGTGCCGTACCCCCGAACGAGATCATCATCGTCGACGATGATGGCAACCCTGTGCCGGCTGGCCAGGCGGGGCGGGTGTTCGTCCACCGTGTGGGGCAGACCTTCGAATACCACAATGCCCCGCAGAAGACCCGAGACGCGCACCTGCGCGCGGGGGTGTTCACCTACGGTGAGACCGGCTACCTGGATTCGGACGGCTACCTCTACCTGACCGGCCGGACGGGGGACGTCGTGATCTCGGGCGGGGTGAACATCTACCCCGCCGAGGTGCAGACGGTGTTGCTGTCGCACCCGGCGGTCCGGGACGCGGCGGTGACCGGCGAGCCGGACGACGAGTACGGCGAGCGGGTGGTCGCCATCGTCGAGGTGGATTCGGCCCGGCTCGCCCCGGAGCGGGGCGGGGAGGTGCTCGCCGCGTTCTGCCGACGTTCGTTGGCCGGGTTCAAGGTGCCCCGGCGGTGGCGTTTCGTCCCGGAACTACCCCGTGACGGCACCGGCAAGTTGCGCCAGGAGGTGCTCCGCGGGTTGTTGGGCACCGGGATTTCAGGAGGCCGGTCATGAGCACGGAGATTGTGTCGACGGGCAACCGTGCGGACATCGCGCACCCCGCGACGTACGCCGCCGGGGTGCCGGATGCGGAGTTTGCCCGGCTACGGCGTGAAGAGCCGGTCAGCTGGGTGCCGGAGGCGCCGCTGTGGCGGCGCTCCGGTGAGGGGCGGATACTCAGCCAGGGCCCCGGCTTCTGGGCGGTCACCACGCACGAGGGGGTGGTCGCCGCGTCTCGGCAGCCGGAGGTGTTCTCCTCCGGCCGCCAGGGTGCATTTCTGGCGGATCCGCGTACCACCGCGGACCTGGAGCAGGCTCGTCAGTTGCTCGTCAACATGGACGCGCCGCAGCACGCCCGGGTCCGCAAGCTGGTCACCGCGGTGTTCACCCCCCGGGCGATCCGGGCACTCGGCGAGAGCGTCACCGCGCACGCCCGGAACCTGGTCGAGCGGGCGGTTCGGCAAGAGGAGTGCGACGTGGTTGCCGACCTCGCGGCTGAGTTGCCGTTGCTGGTCCTCGCGGATCTGCTCGGTCTGCCCCGCGAGGATCGGCACCTGCTCTACCAGTGGAGCAACAACTTGGTGGGCTTCGACGACCCGGAGTACGGCGGCGGCGACGTCGAGGCGTACCGGAAGACGTTTTTCGAGGCGTTCCAGTACGCGCTCAGCGTGGCCGACGAGCGGCGTCGTACGCCGCGCGGGGACCTGATGACGTTGCTTGCCACCGGTGAGGCGGACGGTCGACGGCTGACCGACCGAGAGTTCTGCAACTTCTGGTTGTTGCTGGTGGTAGCCGGCAACGAAACCACCCGACACCTCATCACCGGCAGTGTGCTGGCGCTGGTCGACAATCCGATGCAGCGTGAGCGGCTGGTCGCCGACGACACACTGCTGCCGTCGGCGGTGGAGGAACTGCTGCGTTGGGTTAGCCCGATCATGCAGTTCCGGCGGACCGCGATCGTGGACACCGAACTCTGCGGCACGCCGATCGCCGCCGGTGACAAGGTGGTGCTCTGGTACGCCTCGGCCAACCGGGACGCCGCCGTCTTCGAGGCTCCAGACGACCTGCGGCTGTACCGGAACCCGAATCCGCACCTGTCCTTCGGGATGGGCCCGCACTTCTGTCTCGGGGCACACCTGGCCCGACTGGAGGCGAGAACGATGTTGCGGGAACTGGCGCCGCATCTGTCGCGTTTTCGACTGACCGGTCCGGTCGTCCGGTTGGAGAGCAACTTCGTCAACGGCGTCAAGTCCCTGCCCGGGAGCTTTACTGGACACTGAACGCATGTCGTGTGTGTTGTTTTTGTTGTCTGCCGGCAACAAACATGCCATACTCCGCTGGCCTCTGTCGCGTGGTCAGCCCAATCCGCTAGGCTGAACGAGCCGTAGGGCTGACCACACTACCGATTGGTGTGCTGCCATGTGACCTTACGTGGAGGGTTGGCGATGGGTGACTACACAATCACCATCAGGGCTGAGGAATCCGGGACGGAGACCGTTGTCTCTGTCGACGTGGATGGCTCAACGCCGCGCATTGTTGAACTGGCCATGCGGGCCGGCAACGGCATCTCGGCACCGACCCTGCCGTCGTTCGATCTCAACCTGCTCCTGCGGGCCCTGTTTCCGTCCGCTACCACCGCCGTCGTCGTCCCACCGGCTCAGGGCGAGGAAGCCGTCGAGGTGCCCAGCGAGGCGGCCGAGTCCGGCGTAGAGCAAGCACCCCGTCCGGCGCGGAGCGCCGACGGTAAACGTGGGGCCCGGTCGGGGTCGGGTCGTGCCGGTGGGGCCGGTGCCGCACGTCGTCGCACCGAGGCAGTGGTGCCAGAAGGTCGGGTCTACCGGCGGATGCCGGATGACGTGGTCGAGGTTTTCAACCGTATGGGCACGGTGACCGCAGTCGCCGAGCACTACGGCGTGCCCCGGCACACCGCCCAGGGTTGGATCGGTCGGCTGCGCCGTCGGGGCGACTTCTCCGCGGCCTCCTGACTCCGGCCCTCGTGTTCGGAGCTGGCCAGCTCCCCGAGGTCAGTCGGGAGTCCCGCTGTTGGCTCAGTCGGTCACTTCGCGCGGGGTGCGGGTCCGGCCCGTTCGCGCCGGGTCCGCTGGGTGAGCTGACTCAGCAGGTGCCGTTCGAGATGATCGATACGGTCCTGGCTCAGACCCGTTGGCTGTAGCAGCGGGGTGCGGGCCCCACCCTCGCGGCTGGTGGTGTCTGCTGATCTGCGTGATCGACGGCATCATCCGGTTGGCGGCCGGCAGCGCTGGGCTGAAGCGCTCGCGATGGTGATGCCGCCGGCATTTCCATCACCGTGGCGACCGCTCGCCGCCCGCATCCGGTCATCCTCCTAGGATGGTCTAGGGGGTGTGGGGTCTCCGACGGAGGCTACGAGAGCTGGTCAACGGCCTCCGGCACGGTCGAGGTACCGCCGACGCAGCGCGTACCCGGCAGCGCCGATGGTGAGCACGCCGATTCCCGCCCCGACGCTGGCTGGGGGCAGGCTGACCGCCAGCGCGACGCAGCCGGCCAGCCCCAGCACGGCGAGCAGCCGTACCGGCAGCCGACGGCCCGGGTCACGGCCGAGGGTGAGCGCCGAGGCGTTGGTGATTGCGTAGTAGACCAGCACGGTGCAGCTGGAGAAGCCGATTGCCCCGCGAACGTCACCGACGAGGACCACGGCTGTAACCACCACGGCGACCGCCAGCTCTGCTCGGTATGGCACTTGGTGCACCCGGTGCACGGCGGCCAAGCCGACCGGCAGGTCCCGTCGGCGGCCCATCGCCAGCAGGGTCCGACCCACGGCGGCGAGCAGCGAGAGCAGCACCCCGATCACCGCCACGGCTGCGCCGGCCCGGACCACCCAGGACAGGCCGGGCAGCCCGACGGCGGTCACCACGTCGGCCAGGGGCGCGGTGGAGGCGGCCAGCCGGTCCGGGCCGAGCACCCCCAACGTGATCACCGCTAGCACCAAGTAGATCGCCAGCACCATACCCAGCGCCAGCGGCACCGCTCGGGGGATCGTTCGCCTCGGGTCGCGTACCTCTTCGCCGAGAGTGGCTATCCGGGCATACCCGGCGAAAGCAAAGAAGAGTAGCCCTGCGGCGGTCAGCACACCGGGCGCACCGGCACCGTCGACGTCGCTGAGCACCCGGCCGCTGACCGAACCGACGCCGCCGATCCGCTCCGCTGCGAAGCCGGTCAGGCCGACCACCGCGACCAGGGACAGGACCCCCAGCACCACCCCGACCAGGGACAGGACCCCCAGCACCACCCCGACCAGGACCTTCGTGGCCCGCGCCGTCTTCCCCACACCGCGCAGGTTCACGGCGGTGACGGCCGCGATGGCGATGACGGCAACGAGCCGGGCCCGGTCCGGCCAGAGGTATGCCCCAACCGTCAGCGCCATCGCCGCGCAGCTTGCGGTCTTGCCGACCACGAAGCCCCAGCCGGCCACGAACCCGGCGAACGGGCCGAGCCGCTCCCGCCCGTAGACGTACGTGCCGCCGGACTCGGGGTAGCGGGCCGCCAGCCGGGCCGAGCTGGTCGCATTACAAAACGCTACGAACCCGGCCAGCGTAAGTGCCACCAGCAGTCCGGTCCCGCCGGCCGCCGCCGCAGCTGGAGCGAACACCACGAAGACGCCCGCGCCGAGCATCGCCCCCACCCCGATGACCACCGCATCAGCTACCCCCAGCCGCCGCGCCAACCGCTCCACGGACCAGACCCTAAGAGATGTCTCGTAACTCGGTGGAGGCGTTGTGCGGCAACGGTGCTGGTGTCAGCCGGCGAGGATGATGTTGTGAAGGTGGGCGATGCCGGATGCGGTGTCGGTCAATGTGTGGGC